>CANGIZ010000001.1 GCA_947454025.1 Bacteroidota bacterium
TGCAGATGCATCAAAGTTGTTCAATTGCTGTCTGAGAATCGCTGATATTTCATCAGGTTTAATGTCCGCCATAACTGTCTATTTTAATATATGATTATTATTTTATTTTATTTACGTACTCGCTGTTCGTAAATTGTTTTTTGATGTCTCTTAAATCTCTAGCAATACTCGCATCCAATAAATTATTATTGAACTCTAATACGAATCCGCCTATCAAGCTTTCATCTACTTTGGTTGTTAATTCAACGGTACCAAAATTGCTTTCTGCCTTCACTTTATCTTCGATCGATTTTTTCAAAGCATCTCCCACCTCAACGGCAGTTGTCAATGTAACTTGGTGAATTCCTTTTAACTCGTTGTATTGCTCAATAAAAGCAGTTGCCATTTCGGGCAAATCGCTTTCTCTTCCTTTCTTAACCAATAAAACCGTAAAAGAATTTGTCAATAAACTTACTTTATCTTTAGTCACCGCGTTGATGATACTATTCTTTTGATCTGCTTTAATAATAGGGCTACGCAATAAATTCACAAAATCCTTACTCACTTGACAAACGGCATGCAAATATTTCATATCTGCATACACCGCTTCCAATTGGCCTTGCTCGGTGGCAAGCCCTAGTAAGCTTTTTGCGTATCTACCTGCTAAACGTGCGTTCGACATTTTTTATTAATTTAATTTAACTCCGTCAGCTAATTGTTTAATGTAAGACTCTTGGTCGGCTTTATTAGACAATTCTTTTCTTAATACTTTTTCAGCCACTTCAACTACTAAACTACCTACCTGATTTTTTACTTCAGCTAATGCAGCATTTTTTTGTTGATTGATAGCAACTTGTGCGTCCGCTAAAATTCTATCATATTCTGACTTTGCTTTGTCTTTTGCTTCTGCTACCATTTTCTCCGAAGCTTCTTTTGCTTCTTTAATTAAAGTAGCTCTTTCTTCACGTGCTTTCGCTAACAATGCTTCATTTTCATTTTGCATTGCAGTGATTTCAGACTTCATTTTATCGGCCTTTAACAAAGCTTCTTCAATACCGCTTTCACGATCATTGATTGCTTTTAAAATTGGCTTCCATGCAAATTTTCCTAATACAATTAAAAGGACTAAAAATGCAACTGTGTTCCAAAATACCAAGCCAATATCTGGCAACACTAAAGGATTAATTTCTAACAACATAAGGCTCTATTTATTTCTTACTATTTATATTATTTCAAAGGATGCTTTTGCATGATTCCTTCGATTTTTCAAATCTTTTTTTTCAATAAAATTATAGGCCCATCGCCCTGTGCTAGGGCCTATAATAAATTTAGAAATCGTCTACGGATTATCCGTTACCTAATAAGGCAACAACCACAGCGAACAAGGCAACAGCCTCTACGAACGCAGCAGCAACAATCATGTTAGAACGGATTTCGTTAGCAGCTTCTGGCTGACGAGCAATACCTTCAACGGCACCTTTACCAATCTGACCGATACCAATTCCGGCACCGATAGCAGCTAAACCAGCGCCGATTGCGGCAACACTTCCTACTACCATTTTTTTACGTTTTAATTGTTATTGAAAAAATTTTTAATAATTATTTTAGTGATGAGCAGCCTCTTCATGGTGATGCTCTTCGGTAGCCATTCCAATATACATAGCAGCTAACATAGTAAAGATGAAGGCTTGCAAGAATGCAACCAACAACTCAATCATGCCAATAAATACTGCAAATGGAACTGCAATCGCAGAAGCAAAAACCGTTTTGAATATGAAGATTAAACAAATCAAACTTAACACAAGAATGTGGCCTGCTGTAATGTTCGCAAACAAACGAATCATTAATGAAATAGGCTTAGTAAACACACCGATTAATTCAATTGGTGCTAAGAACAATTTCATGCTCCAGTGCATACCTGGCATCCAGAAAATATGCTCCCAATAACTTTTATTCGCACTTAAATTCACCACAATAAACACACATACTGCTAAAGTCATCGTGAAAGCAATATTACCACTCACGTTGGCTCCACCTGGGAAGAAAGGAATCAACCCTAAAAAGTTATTCGTTAAAATCAAAAAGAAAATAGTTAACAAGAAAGGCATGTACTTACCTGCTTTTTTTGCACCAATATTTGGAACAGCAACCTCATCTCTAACAAACAAGATGATAGGTTCCATAAAAGATTGTAATCCTTTAGGCGCTGTCTTAACACCCGTCTTTTTATAAGCAGCTGCTGAACTTAACAATACCACTAATAAAATGAAAACAGATACAAATAAACTTGCTACGTTCTTAGTGATAGAAATATCCCAAAGTTGTTTGCTTGCTTCTTTATCTAAATTACCATTGGCGTCAACGATCTTCGTTTTGCCATCAATTAATTTATAATCAAAATTGCCTTTGTATACTACAGGCTCATGATGCTCGTCCACTAATTTTTCAGAAGAGAAAACTTCAAACCCTTTTGAGGTTTTCAAAATCACAGGCAAATGAATTGAAGTATGTCCCCATAAATGCCAGCTGTGGTCGTCCTTAATGTGCTCCAAAATTGTTTCAGTAACGTTAAAGCTACCTTCTTCTTTTTTCTTCTCCACTTTTGGTTCCTCTACAGTTACTGTTTCCACATTTGCTTTATTGGTATCAGCAATTGCAGCCGAATCCACTGCCAAATTATTGGCAAATGAACTTGTTGAACACAACACAGCTAATAAGCTGAAACTCGCTACCAGTAAAGTTTTTATTCGTAAAAAAGACATGATTCTCTCAAAATTTGCGGCAAAGATAGGAATAAAGCGCATGAAAATGAGCATTTCTTAACAGAAACTTAAATACAAAAATAAAAAATATTTGAAAAATAAATGACTGAAAATCAATGATTTAAGAAAATTAAGCTTGATTTTTCTGTGCAAACTGCATTTCAGTTAGGGTCGCATAAAAACCGCCCAATTGTAGGAGTTCATTATGGCTACCCATTTCTTTGATTTCTCCTTTGTCTAGCACAATGATTTTATTGGCTTTACGAATGGTAGAAAGGCGGTGCGCAATCACGATGGAAGTACGTCCTTTAATGAGTGTTTCAATGGCGTGCTCAATTAATTGTTCACTTTCAGTATCAATGGAAGAAGTCGCTTCGTCTAAAATTAAAATGGATGGATTGTATAAAAGGGCACGAATAAAACTCAATAATTGTCTTTGTCCTAAACTTAAGGTAGCCCCTCTTTCCATAACCTGATAATCATAGTTGCCTGGCAATTGCATAATAAAGTCATGCATGCCAATCATCTTAGCAGCCTCATACACTTGCTCCTTACTAATTGACGGATTGCGCAAAGTAATATTATCATACACCGAACCTGAAAATAAAAATACATCTTGCAATACCACACCTACCGATGCGCGTAAACGATCCAAAGAATAAGATTCTATCGCATGATCGTCTAATAAAATAGTGCCAGATTGATATGGATACAAACGATTCAAAATACTTATGATAGAAGTTTTACCACTACCCGTATGACCCACCAATGCTACTGTTTGTCCTGCCTCCACTGTAAAATTGATATTATTTAATACCCATTTAGGTTCCTGATAAGCAAAACACACATTTTTAAATTCAATTTTACCATTAATATGCGCTGGCGCATAAGTGCCATCATTAATAGTTACGTCCTGATTGTCTAATACTTTAAACACACGCTCAGCCGCTACCATTCCCATTTGCAAAACATTAAATTTATCTGCAATCATGCGTAGCGGTCTAAATATTTGATTCAAGAATAATATAAATGCAACCAACATTCCTGCATCCAAGGACCTGCCTGCAACCCACCAAACAATCAAACCAATACTTAATGCCAATACTACTTCCACAACTGGGAAGAAAACCGAATAAGCGAAAATTGCTTTGATATTGGCTTGCTTATGTTGTTCATTAATTTTCGTAAACTTTTTCATCTCTTTTTCTTCAGCAGCAAATGCTTGCACTACTTGCATACCCGAGATATGTTCTTGCACAAAAGCGTTGAGTGCCGCCACAGCATTTCGAACTTGGATAAAACTTTTGTTAACGCTTTCTTTAAAAAAATAAGTCGCAATTAACATGATCGGAAATGGAATTAAACAAACCAATGTCAACTGCCAATTAATGACAAACATCGTTGTCAAGGTTACAATAATGGTTAGTAGGTCGGCCAATATCGGTATGAGTCCGTCCGAAAAAATATCATTAATACTTTCAATATCATTAATAGTACGCGTTGTTAATGTACCAATGGGCGTTTGATCGAATTGACGCATTTCCCAATGCATAATTTTATCATACACTTTATTACGTAAGTCTCGAATTACTTGTTGCCCCAACCATGCCATTCCAAAAGTAAAAAAGAAACGCATGATGGTTTCCAACATAATGAATGCCACTTGAAACAAACTAATAGCAAGTATTAATTTTAATGTGTCTCCCATTGCATTAACCGGCAAAAACCATGTTAACCATATTGGCAGATGCACTATTTTTCCAATTGCAACATTCACTGTTGCTTGAATTAAATAAGGTCGAACAGGCGTAGCAAATGCAAGTACGATCGACAAAACCACATTACTCCAAAATATAAATCGGTAAGGTTTTACAAAGGAAAAAACTCTTTTTAAAATAGAGCCCTTGAATATGGGTTTAGGCGTTGTTGAAGACATAGAGGGACAAAGTTACATTATCTGCCGGTTCCATGTAAAAATCCTGCAGCTTTTACGTATTTTCGTAACCAATGGAGATGCAAGATGACGATATAAAACCGGTAAGTGCCAGTACTTACAATTTAAATGAAGAACAGGAAAATAAAGAAATTGTTCGCCATTATCGTGCTCTTTTGCGTGCCTTAAGACCTAAAATTAAAAAAGGAGACAAGGAGCTTTTAAGAACTGCCTTTGAAATGGCCACCAATGCGCATAAAACCATGCGTCGTAAAAGCGGTGAACCTTATATATTTCACCCGATAGCTGTTGCGATGATTTGTGTGGAAGAAATCGGCCTAGGGGTTCGAAGTACTATTTGTGGTTTATTGCATGATACTGTCGAGGACACTGATATAACTTTAGACGACATCAAGGGTGAGTTCGGAAATGAGATTGCAAAAATTGTAGACGGTCTTACAAAAATTTCTACGGTGATGGATACCAATAGTAGCCAACAAGCCGAGAACTTTAAAAAGATTTTATTAACCCTTACCGACGACCCAAGAGTGATCCTGATTAAGTTGGCCGATCGTTTGCACAATATGCGAACCCTTGATTCCATGAAGCAAGAGAAGCAATTAAAAATTGCGTCCGAAACTATTTGGGTATACGCTCCACTTGCACATCGTATGGGTTTGTACAATATTAAGACCGAACTGGAAGATTTGTCCATGAAATATTTGGAGGCGGACACTTATAAAGAGATTGCCAAAAAATTATCTGAAACTAAAAGAGAGCGTACAAAATATATTAATGAATTTATACGTCCTTTAAAAGATAAATTAACACAAGCTGGTTTTAATTTTGAAATTTATGGCAGACCAAAAAGTATACATTCTATTTGGAACAAAATAAAAAAGAAGGGGGTGAGTTTTGAGGAAGTGTATGATTTATTTGCCATTAGGGTGATACTTGACGCCCCAATAGATAAAGAAAAAGAAGATTGTTGGAAAGTATATTCTTTGGTTACGGACGAATACCTGCCTTCACCCGAACGCTTACGAGACTGGTTAAGCAATCCAAAAAGCAATGGCTATGAAGCCCTACATACAACAGTGATGGGGCCTCAAGGAAAATGGGTGGAAGTACAAATTCGTACCAAGCGTATGAATGAGATTGCCGAAAAAGGTTTAGCTGCACATTTTAAATATAAAGAAGGATCGCATAGCGAGGACCGTTTTGACAAATGGTTTATGCAAATCCGTGAGGCATTAGGGAATCAAGATGAAGGAGGCATTGATTTTTTACAAGATTTTAAAACTTCTTTCTTAGCAGAAGAGATATATGTGTATACGCCTAAGGGAGAAGTTAAAATGTTGCCAACGAATAGCTCGGCTTTGGACTTTGCATTTTATATACACACAGCAATCGGATCCAAATGTATTGGTGCAAAAGTGAACCACAAATTGGTGCCGATCAGTCATAAGTTACGCAGTGGGGATCAAATTGAAATTATTACCAGCAATAAACAAAAACCTTCTGAAGATTGGTTGAATAGTGTGGTAACGGCTAAGGCAAAAAATAGTATTAAGGATGCATTAAGAGAAGAGAAAAAAGTGATTGCCGAAGAAGGGAAATACACATTGCAACGCAAGTTAGAAGGTATTGGTGGTGTATACAATCCATACAATGTGGATCAGGTAATGAACTACTATAAACTAGGCAGTCAACTAGATTTATTATATCGCATTGCCACTAAATCGATTGATTTAAAAGAATTGAAAATGTTCACGGTTCTGGGTGATAAAGTGGAAGCACCCAAACCCGTTGTTGCTCCAGTTGAGCATAATCTTGAACATGCCATCACGCGCCCCATCCCTAAAAAAGATTCAGAACTGATTATTTTTGGAGAGTCTAGCGATCAAATACAATATTCATTAGCAAAATGTTGCAACCCCATTCCTGGTGATGACGTTTTTGGATTTGTAAGCACTGGTAAGGGATTAATTATTCATCGCACCACCTGTCCAAACGCAACGCAGTTATTAGCCAACTATGGACATAGAGTTGTAAAAACCAAATGGGCAAAAAATAAAGAAATTTCTTTCCTAACAGGGCTTAGTATTATAGGCCTAGACGATGTGGGTGTAGTAAATAAGATTACGAATATTATTAGCGGGGAATTAAAAATTAATATTGCAGCATTAACCATCGAATCAAAGGATGGCCTATTCCAGGGTACCATTAAAGTATATGTACACGACAAGGACGAACTTGCCAACTTAGTGGATAGAATAAAATCCCTACATGGCATTCAACAAGTTAACAGGTTTGATACAGAGACTGTGTAAAAGTATGCGCAATTAATATTGGGATAAATAGGTAATAAAGTTTTCTAGACTTATTTTTGTGCTCTCAAATAACAAATCATGGTAGACGTAATTTTAGGACTTCAATGGGGTGACGAAGGAAAAGGTAAAATAGTGGATTATTTTGCTCCCAAGTATGATATTATCGCAAGGTTCCAAGGTGGACCGAATGCGGGTCATACATTGTATGTGAACGGCACTAAAATGGTCTTACACCAAATACCATCTGGTATATTTCACCAAGATAAAATAAATATTATTGGGAATGGCGTAGTATTAGATCCGGTGACTTTGAAAAAAGAATGTGATGCGGTAGCCACTATGGGCGTGGATGTAAAAAAGAATTTATTTATTTCAGAAAGAACAAATATTATCATTCCTTCACACAGAGCTTTGGATAAAGCTTCAGAATTGTCAAAGGGAGAAGCAAAAATTGGATCTACTTTAAAAGGTATCGGACCTGCTTATATGGATAAGACAGGAAGAAACGCTTTAAGAGTAGGTGACTTGTTAGATAAGAAATTCATTAGCAAGTATATTGCTTTAAGAATGAAACATCAGAAAATTTTAGATAGCTATAATTTCAATGAAGACATTAGCGAAATGGAATCTGAATTTTTTGAAGCCATTGAATTCTTAAAAACTTTGAATATCATTAATTGCGAATACTTTATTAATGAACAAATTGCGAAAGGTAAAAAAGTATTGGCCGAAGGTGCACAAGGTTCGATGTTAGATATTGATTTTGGAACCTTCCCTTTTGTGACTTCAAGCAATACTATTTCAGCAGGTGTTTGTACTGGCTTAGGTATTTCTCCAAAACAAATTGGTGAGGTGTTCGGTATTTCTAAAGCATATTGCACCCGTGTGGGTAGCGGCCCCTTCCCTACTGAATTGCATGATGCAAAAGGGGAAGAATTAAGAAAGATAGGAAGTGAATTTGGTGCCACTACAGGTCGACCTCGCAGATGTGGCTGGATTGACTTAGTTGCATTAAAATACACCTGTATGATTAATGGTGTAACGCAAATCATAATGACAAAGGCAGATATCTTAGATTCCTTCGAAACATTGGACCTAGGAGTTGCTTATGAAATGGAAGGCAAACAAATCGACTATGTACCTTTTCAATTAGTGGGTACGCCAGTAACACCTATTTGGAAAACCATGCAAGGCTGGCACACTGATTCTACTAAAATGAAAATGGAAAACGAATTGCCTGCTACCATGAAGTCTTATATCGAATTTATTAATACGTATTTAGGCGTGCCAGTTAAGTTTGTATCCAACGGACCTGGTAGAGATCAAATTGTACATTTATAATTTTAAGCAGTCATTTTTACAACTAATTAACGACAAAAAAAAGTCCTTTTTTATTTGGTAAATAAAAAAAACGGGTGAAATTTTACAATGTAATTTTGAATGAACTATGGCAGTAAAAACGATTAAAGAAAAAAAGTCCGCAACTAAAAAAAGTGATTTAGATCCAGCGGAAAAAGTGAGTAAAACCGCCGCTAAGAAAAAAGTAGTTGACGACGATGATGATATTGATGACGAAGAAGAAGTAGATGATGATTGGGGTAAAGCTGAAGAGGATGATAGCTGGGATCCAGACTTCGAAGAATTTGATATGCCTAAAAAGTCAACTAAGAAAGCCGGTAAAGGGAAAAAAGGAGAAGATGAGGATGACCTTGGATTAGACGATGACTTGAATTTGGATGATGATGACTTATTCGATGATAAAGACGAATTTGATGACGACTTTTAATTAAGGATATATATTACTCCTTAATCGAATATAAAGATTGTAAAGAGGCCTGTAAAATATCATTTTTATGGGCCTCAAATATTTCTAGCCTATCCTTAGGTAATTTTAATACATAGGTCTTTCCTGTTCCAACAATATTGTCGAATTTAGGATTCAATAATGACAATTCTTTTTCAATAATATTTAGATACTGCGCAATAACAGCAATACGGAATCGACCACTCACGCTTACTTCAGCATAATTGGTTTGCAATAAAATACTAGGCCCTTTTGTTTTATCGATCGCATCTAGTTTTCCTCTTTCATCGAACGCTGTCGTTTTATCGAACGCTCTCGCGTTCTCTTCTTCCATTACATAATGCGTAGCGATAAATTTCTTAACATGATTGCGCGTTTCCAATGGCAGTTCATACTGTAATTCCCAAAAATCTTTTGTCCCTTTTTTCTTAATAGCCTGTCTTACTCTACCTGCTCCCCCATTATAGGCAGCAACGACCAATAACCAGTCTCCAAATTCTTTATATAGTTCTTTTAGGATAGTGGCTGCCGCTTGCGTGCTTTTATAATAATCGGTACGCTCATCGTTAGGTGTTAATTTAAGTCCGAGTCGAGTAGCTTCATCGGGCATGATTTGCCATGGACCTACTGCCCCTGCCCAAGAAATTAAATTGGAACTTAAATGACTTTCAATGACACTTAAATATTTTAGCTGTACAGGAATACCATTGCTTATTAAAATTGCATCGTACAAATTAAAATATGGCTTGGCCCAAGTTTTCATACGCATCAATTCAGGGCCTTGTTTATCCATATAGGATTGTATAAAGCTAATGGCCTTAGGATTAAGTTGAAACTGAAAAGGCTTATTTGGATCCTCGGTTGACGTGATTTTAAATAAGCTCGAAAATCCTACACGTTGTAATTGTAATGAATCAGCAACTACTTTCTTGTCCTGTGCAAATATGGGAACAAATATATAAAGGCAAATAAACAATAAGAGTATTCGCATGCAATTGCAATTATTTGTTGTCCATTAATTGATGTGCAAATTGTAATAAGGCAGTCTCATTAAAAGAAGCGCTCATTACTTGCAATCCGAAAGGCATTCCATTGCTATGTTTAAATAATGGAATGGATATTGCAGGAATTCCAACTAAGTTCGCATACACAGTATAAATATCTGCTAAAAACATTTCTGTTGCAGAATGGTTGTTCTCCCCTAATTTAAATGCAGGACTAGGTACAGTTGGAGAAACCAGTATATCATATTTTGAAAATAAATCCGTAGTAAGATCTACTAACTTTCTTCTCACTTGTTGCGCTTTGGTAAAATAAGCGTCAAAATATCCAGCACTCAAAACAAAAGTGCCCAATAAAATTCTTCTTTGTACTTCCTCACCAAAACCTTCGGTTCTTGATTTTTTATATAAGTCGGTAAGATCTTCAATTTTATCTTTAGTGCGATGTCCAAATTTAATGCCATCAAATCGAGATAAATTACTAGATGCTTCAGCCGTAGTCAGTACGTAATAAGTAGGTACTAAATAAGATAACAAACTAAAATCAATAGCTTCTACTTGGTATCCTTTTGCAGACAAAGAAGCAAGATAGTCTTCGGTTTGTTTTTTGATTTCAGGATCCAAACCAGGATGTGACAAAGTCTCTTTAAAATAAGCTACTTTCTTTGGTGAAGCTTCTGCTAACAACGCATTGTAATTAGGCACTTGTTTTGTTGAAACAGTACTATCAAAATCATCAGCACCTGCAATCACTTCTAATACCAAAGCTGCATCTTGCAACGTATGAGAAAAAATACCCACTTGGTCAAAGGAAGATGCGTAGGCAATTAAACCATATCTTGAAATACGACCATAACTTGGCTTTAATCCAACAACACCACAAAAATCAGCTGGCTGGCGAACAGATCCACCTGTATCTGAACCCAAGCTTACCATACATAAGTTAGCTTGAATAGCAACGGCTGATCCTCCCGAAGAACCACCTGGAACTCGGCTTGTGTCTAATGCATTTTTAACGGGACCGAAAGCGGAATTTTCATTGCTACTTCCCATCGCAAATTCATCACAGTTTTGACGGCCAATAATAATGGCACCTTCGTCTAATAATTTTTGAACTGCAGTAGCAGAATAAACAGCGGTGTAATTTTCTAAAATTTTAGAAGCTGCACTTACTTTATGCCCATTGTAACATAACACGTCTTTAATTCCTACAACAACTCCATGTAATTTTCCCAAAGCTTTACCAGATGCTTGTTGCGCATCCAATTCAGCGGCACGAAATTTTGCCTCCTCCGAGAAAACTTCTAAAAAAGAATTCAGGTGTTGGTGCTGGTTAATTTGATCCAAGAAAAAATTAACCGCTTGGATACAAGACGTCTCACCAGCTACTAATGAAGCATGGTAGTCTTTGATTGTATTAAAACGAAACAAAGGCTAGATGTTAAATGATAAAGTAATAGAGATAATAAAGAAAATAAAAAACGGATAAAAACTATTTAGCAGCTTTCTCGTCTTTTTCGTTGATACCGTCTTCTAATTCTTTTTTCACATTGTTTTTAGCATCGTTGAATTCACGGATACCTTTACCCAAACCCTTCATAAATTCAGGGATTTTTCTTCCGCCAAACATTACTAAAATCACTACACCAATAATTAATAATTCTTGAAATCCTAAGTTACCCATAACGTTAAATTTAGAATATTAAAGGTAAGGTAATTCTAAAACAGAAACCTGAATTTTTATATAATTAAGGCAATTATAAGCACAAAAAAGCGGATCCCGAAAAGTCCGGAATCCGCTTTGTATAAATTGGATCAAAAAGGTTTTAACCCCTTGAGTACTAGAATCTTTTTTCCTTGATACGAGCGCTCTTACCACTACGATCACGTAAGTAGTATAATTTAGCACGACGTACTTTACCAGACTTATTTAACACGATACCATCGATGTTTGGAGATAAGAAAGGGAATAAACGCTCTACACCTACACCATCAGAGATTTTACGAACAGTAAAAGAAGCTGTAGCACCGTTTCCTTGTGTTTTGATTACATCACCACGGAAACTTTGGATACGCTCTTTACCACCCTCTACAATCTTGTAGTTTACGGTAATATTATCACCAGCTTTAAATGCTGGGTATTCTTTTTTTGCTGTCAATTGCTCGTGTACGAACTTTACTGCTTCGCTCATAATTCTTGTTTTTTGCGGACGGCAAAGGTAGGCGAACCCTTACTATTATCCAAATTATTTCAATCAAATATTAAATTCCAGGCTTTTTAGGCCATTTTACGTCTATCTAGCGATGTTTACAGCTCTCTTTTCACGGATAACTGTCACCTTAATTTGACCAGGATAGGTCATTTCAGTCTGAATTTTCTGTGCAATTTCGAAGCTTAATTGGTCTGAAGACTGATCGGTTACCTTTTCGGCCTCTACAATCACCCTTAATTCACGACCCGCTTGGATCGCATAGGCTTTTTCAACACCCTGATAATTCATGGCTAAGTTTTCTAAGTCCTTGATTCTCTGAATGTATTGTTGCATAATTTCTCTTCTCGCACCTGGTCTTGCACCACTAATGGCGTCACAAGCCTGAATAATTGGAGAAATTACATATTGCATTTCCATTTCATCGTGGTGGGCACCAATGGCATTTACCACCGCTGGATTTTCACCGTATTTCTCGGCTAATTTAGCCCCTAATAATGCGTGGCTCAATTCTGTCTCCTCGTCTGGTACTTTACCAATATCGTGCAGTAAACCTGCTCTCTTAGCCAATTTAGGATTCATACCCAATTCAGCTGCCATGATACCACATAAGTTTGCAGTTTCACGTGAGTGCATTAATAAGTTTTGTCCATAAGAGCTACGGAAACGCATCTTACCTACAATACGGATTAACTCTTTATGTAAACCATGAATTCCTAATTCAATAACGGTACGCTCCCCTATCTCTACAATTTGCTCTTCTAATTGACGACGCGTTTTCTCCACCACTTCCTCGATACGTGCAGGGTGAATTCGGCCATCCGCCACTAAACGCTGTAATGATAAACGCGCAATTTCACGACGCAATGGATCGAATGAAGAAAGTAAGATCGCTTCTGGAGTATCATCTACAATTAAGTCCACACCCGTAGCAGCTTCAATCGCACGAATGTTACGACCCTCACGACCAATGATTTGACCTTTCATTTCATCGGACTCTAAGTTAAACACAGTAACCGTGTTTTCGATAGCCACCTCAGCAGCTGTACGTTGAATAGATTGAATAATAATTTTTCTAGCTTCTTTGTTGGCCTTTTGTTTAGCGTCTTCAATAATATCTTGTTGTATAGACAAAGCCTGTGTTTGCGCTTCGTTCTTAAGACTTTCAATTAATTGTTGCTTAGCATCCTCGGCACTTAAATTAGCGATTTTTTCCAAGCGACGAATATGCTCTTCTTGGTGCTTTTCTAATTCGGTGCGTTTAATGTTTACTAAATCAATTTCACGATTTAATTTTTCTTTAATTACATCATTGTCTTTGATTTGTTTGTCCAAAGCAGCCACTTTAGAATTGATATTCAATTCGTTTTGCTTAATTCTATTTTCTGCTTCACCAATTTTTTTGTTGCGCTCTAAAATTTCACGATCGTGATCGGCCTTTAATTGCACAAAGCGTTCTTTAGCCTCTAACTGCTTTTCTTTTTTAACAGTTTCAGCTCTTAATTCTGCTTCTTTTAAAATGCTTGCAGCTTGTGCTTCCGCATCTTCTATTTGTTTTTTGGTATTACGTGCAAATACTAATTTGCCTACTAGGAGTCCGCCCACTAGCGAAGAAGCTCCTATGATGATCAATAATATTGATTGGTCCATTGTTTACATCTTGTTGTTTAAAAAAAATCATACTGCCCCTTTTTCGATTTGAAATATTATAGCTAATACGTTGATAGTCATCTAAGCGGCGAAGATTAGGATCATTACAGCAAGACAACCCATTACGATTTAATATAATGCGTCAAAGGTTCAGCTACGAAGATAAACAAATAATGGATTGCGTGGTGGAAAATGAACCAGGACCTGTGAATTAGTTCCCAGAAACCACTTTTTCGATACTTGCAGTGAGACTATCGATTTGATTTTGAAGGCTTTCCAACTCATATAGGTTCTGACCATTGGATTGCTGTTCGGTCGTAAACCATAAAAGCACCATGGAGATGTAGTCCTGCATGTCCTTCCCAGCATAAAGATTCTTGAACTCTACCATTTTTTGGTTAATGATAGCCGCTGTTTTACGCACTGCTTCTTCGTCCTTAGGGGCGATTCTCACCCTGTAAGTACGATCGGCAATCGTAATATTTACAGGAATCATTTCGTTGGGATTGCTTATTTGTGAAGACATGCTTATAAATTAGGATGATATAGAGAGCTCATTAAGGATTCAAATTGCTAATGCTGTGGTCTATTTCTTTAATATACTGGTCGATCTTTTTTACCAATTTTGCTTTTTCAGCGGGATCCATGCTTGCCCCTTGGTTCATTAGGGCCGCAGTTAATTGAGCCTGCCCTTCTTTCACTTTCTGCTCTAAATCCTGTTGAACCGAAAGTTGTTGCGTCGCAGCCATTTTTAATTGATGATTTTCTTTTTCCAATTGGGCATACTGCTTTAATAAAGCGGAAAGCTTTTCTTGCAAATTTGCTATGGAATTATGTAAATCAACCATTGATCACCAGGTATTAAATAGATAATTGAATATAGTTATTTTCTAATTTCTGCTTGGATATTTTTCTCAAACAGTTGAATCAGCTTTTTCATCATAGGTTCCATTTCTGCATCCGTTAATGTTTTATCCGCAGCATTAAAAACAAAATTAATGGCTACTGATTTTTTCCCTGCACCTAACTTATCACTTTCAAAAATATCGAATACACGTGTCGCACTTAGCGCGGCCAATTTAGCTTCTACGATACATGCTTCAATTGCTTCGTAAGGCGTTGCTTTGTCAATCACCAATGCTAAATCTCTTTCAACAGAAGGATATTTAGACACTTCCTTATATACTACATGTTTGCTTTGATATGCATTTAACAACGCTGCCAAATCAAAATTAATATAATACACCGATTGCTTAATACCAAAAACTTGCAGCTTTTTACTGCCTTGCATTTCCAAATGACCAATCGTCTTTTTATTCCAAACCAATTCAGTCAATCCATTGGCATTTGTTTTTTCTTGCACTCCTTTAATTCCCAATAATTCAACTATCGCTTTTGCAATTCCTTTTGCAACAAAATAATCCTGGTCAGTTCCTTTTGTTCTCCAACCATCAGCCTGTTGTTTTCCAGAAAGATAAATGGCCAATTGTTCGGCTTCGTAATATTTACCAGCGTTCGACTTTCCGTATACTTTACCCATTTCAAAAAACGAAATGGCATTGTTTTGTCTATTTAAGTTATAAGCAATGGTTTCCAACCCTGTCTCTAACATACTAGGTCGCATCACATCTAAATCGGCACTTAAATTATTCAACATTTTTACCGATGAAGCAATCACTTCCTCGCTAAAATACGCACTGTTGGTAATAGAGTTGGTCAAAATTTCGGTAAAGCCACGACCCACTAAATAGTTGGCAATTTTCTCTTTGAATTTTTCTTTTTGTTCCAATGGATCAATCGATGGACTCATTGTAATGGAACTTGGTATTTCAATATTATCCAACCCATCAATACGCAATACTTCTTCCACTAAATCGGCAGGCAAACTTATATCAGGCTTATGATGCGGAACTGCCACTTCAATACTTTCTGCAGCTTCTTTTATTATTTCGAAACCTAAACTCGTTAAAATTATTTTTACTTTTTCGGCAGGATATAATTTACCACTTAACTTTTTCAAATAAGCATAGGTCAATACCACTGTTTTTTTAGTAGCCGGGCTTGGATAAACATCTACCACCTCGCTACATTTACCACCTGCTAACTCTTGAATCATTTGAGCAGCACGCTCTAATACATTCACTGTACCTGCAATATCCACGCCTTTCTCAAAACGAGTGGCAGCATCGGTTCTAAGGCCATGGTGTAATGAAGTTTTACGCACATGTATATTTTCAAACCAAGCACTTTCTAAAAATAAATTTTTTGTATTGGCAGACACTCCACTTTTTAATCCGCCAAACACACCTGCAATACACAATGGCTTTTCGCTATCGCTAATCATTAAATCATTCGCAGCTAATTTACGCTCTGTGCCATCTAGTGTAACAAATAAAGTACCTGCTGGATATTTTTTAACCACCACGGTTGCATCCTTAATTTGGTCCGCATCAAATGCATGCAATGGTTGTCCTGTTTCATGTAAAATATAATTGGTGATGTCTACAATATTATTAATACTGCGTACCCCAATGGCGTTTAATTTGTTTTTTAACCAGCTAGGAGATTCTTTCACCACCACACCTTCAATCACCATACCACTATATCTTGCGCATGCTTTTTGATCTTCAACAATCACTTTAAAAGGCTTTACAGTAGCGTCTTTTGTGGCATTTGATTTAAATGGACTTACTGCTTTTGTTGGCGTTTCATGATAGGATAAATAAGCGCACACATCTTTAGCAACACCATAATGACTCATGGCATCCATTCTGTTCGGCGTTAAACCAATTTCATACACCCAGTCTTGATAATATTCATATAAATCTGCAACAGGAGTGCCTGCTTTTATATTGGCATCTAAAACAATAATCCCACCATGGTCATCACTCAATCCAATTTCATCTTCGGCACAAATCATTCCCTCACTCTCTTCACCTCTAATTTTTGCCAACTTCATTGTAATGCCCGCCTCCGCATTTTTTGGATAAATAGTAGTACCCACCGAAGCAACCACTACTTTTTGACCCAATGCCACATTGCTAGCACCACAAACAATATTTAATGGACGATCTCCTCCAATATTGACCTTTGTTAATTTTAATTTATCGGCATTCGGATGCTGACTTAACTCCACCACTTCTCCCACTACCAAACCGGCAAGTCCCCCTTTGAAATTTTCAATTTTTTCCAAAGATTCCACTTCTAATCCAATCGAAGTCAATATAGTAGATAATTGTTCTGGGCTAATCGTTTTTGGTAAATATTCACTCAGCCAGTTGTAACTAATGGTCATATAAGCACTTTAATGTATAGCTTCAAAAATAAGCAATTTTTTGGCCCCTAACCTACCCTAAAGTGAATAACCCCAATTTTAGGGTGCAAAACAGGTGCATAACCCTAAAATCATGTGCATTGCCGATGAAGCGATTTGTGGATATCCAAAGTTCAAAATAAATTTCATGATCTCCATTTTAGGGCTGATTTTCGCAGTAAGAAAACAGTGATTTTATATGTCGATTCCAAATATTAATACCAATACTAAAAACCGCAAAAAAAGTTCCAATGTGGACATTAGTTCCATGATGTATGGCAAAATTCCGCCCCAAGCCAAGGAATTGGAGGAAGCGGTATTGGGTGGTATTTTATTAGAAAAAAGTGCATTTGATACGGTTACGGAAATTTTAAAGCCAGAGTGTTTTTATACCGATGCCCACCAAATGATTTTTACTGCCATGCAGGGTTTGCAAATGGATAACCAACCCATTGACATGTTAACCGTGGTAGAAGCATTAAAAAAACGTGAACAATTGGATTTGGTAGGTGGTGCATATTATATTTCTAAATTAACCAATGTAGTAGTTTCCACTGCCAATATTGAAGCCCATGCCAGAATTGTTTTACAAAAATTTATTCAACGCGAATTAATCAGAATTAGTGGCGAAGTTATTGCCAATGCATACGAAGACAGTACCGATGTATTTGATTTGCTAGATGATAGCGAAACCAAAATGTTTAATATCACGAATAACTATTTGAAAAAGAATTTCGTGGATATTCAAAACGCATTGGCCGATGCGGTGAATAGAATTGATGAATTAAGAACACAAAAAGATGAGATATCGGGCGTGCCGAGTGGATTTAATTCACTAGATAGAATTACTTACGGATGGCAACCTACCGATTTAATTATTTTGGCGGCAAGACCTTCGGTTGGTAAAACCGCATTCGCCTTAAACCTTGCGCGTAATGCCGCTTTACATCCTACAAAACCGCAAGCAGTTGGGTTTTTTAGTTTGGAGATGAGTGCCTCACAATTGGTACAAAGAATTTTAAGTGCAGAGAGTGAAATTAAAATGGAGAAAATTTCACGTGGTAAATTAGAAGACTATGAATACCAACAATTACACAGTAAGGGTATTAAAAAATTAGAGACCGCTCCTATTTATATTGACGATACCGCTGCTTTAAACATTTTTGAATTTAGAGCAAAGGCCAGAAGATTGGTTAATAAACATCAGGTGAAAATTATTATCATTGACTACTTGCAATTAATGAGTGGTTCAGGTGATAGAAATTCGAATCGTGAGCAAGAAATTAGTAACATCTCGCGAAGTTTAAAAGCTTTGGCAAAAGAATTGCAAATTCCGATTATTGCATTGTCTCAGTTGAGTCGTGCTGTGGAAACCAGAAAAGAAAGTAAAATGCCTCAGTTGAGTGACTTACGTGAATCGGGTGCGATTGAACAAGATGCCGATATGGTTATGTTTATTTATCGTCCTGAATATTACGAGGTAATGAGTAATGAGATGGGCGAAAGTACACAAGGCGAAACCCATATTAGAATTGCGAAGCACAGAAACGGTTCTTTAGATTTAGTAAAATTAAGAGCAAGATTAGATATTCAAAGATTCGAAGAATGGGACGGCGATTCAGGTGGTTTACCTGGATTACCAAACAACTTCAAGCCAACATCAAGTTTTAATGATCCAGCAGCTGGAGGCGATGGCGGAAGATTCTTTATTCAAGGAAGTCGCATGAATGGAGGTGAATTTGACGAAGGTGTAAGTGAGGACCAACCTTTCTAATCAATTGAATAATCATCCATTAATCTTAGTGCATGTCGGTACCCTATTTTTATGAACCCAGCCTTGTAAGCAACGCAACTCATTTTACTTTAAGTGAGGAGACAAGTAAGCATTGTGTGCAAGTATTAAGAATGAAGGAAGGCGACCGCATTGATTTAACCAATGGAATTGGACAATTATTTGAAGCCACTATCACCCTTGCACATAAAAAGCAAGCAAGCGTTGCGATTCAATCTCAAAAAACGATTCAAGCCCCTTTACAAAAAATAATTTTAGGTATTTCACTTTTAAAAAATGCCGTACGGTTAGAATGGTTATTTGAAAAAGCGACCGAAATGGGCGTGCATACGATTGTTCCACTTTTGTGTGAACGAACCATTCATGAACGTTTTAAGGCAGATAGAATGCAAAATATTTTACAATCAGCCATGATACAAAGTCAGCAAGCATGGTTGCCTATTTTGTCTACACCTACCTCATTTGATAGTTTTATAAAAGACTATAAGGCAGCTCAGCAACTCATTGCACATTGCGAGCCCAGCGAAAAAATAAGTATTAAAGATATTGAGCCGAGTGTTGATTCCATTTTGCTCATTGGCCCTGAAGGCGATTTTAGTCCGAAAGAAATTGAACTAGCTATACTTAACCAATACCAGGCTGTTCATTTGGGACCCACTCGTTTACGCACCGAAACCGCTGGCTTATTTGCCTTGAGTGTATTAAAAAAATTCTAAATTGCAACTATGAATGTTGTGGAAGTAAATACACCAGGACTTGTTAGATCCTTTTTAAACTTGAACGCTACAGTGAATCAGGACAATCCTAATTATATTCGACCACTCGACAACGAAGTGGAGCAGGTATTTGATCCTGTTAAAAATAAATTATTTAAAGACGGGGATGCAAAAAGATGGATTGTGCAAAATAATGCTGGTGAAACGGTAGGACGTATAGCTGCATTTTATTATTCAAAATACAAAAACAAAGGCACTGAATTCCCCGTGGGTTGTGTAGGTTTTTTTGATTGCATCAATGATCAAGCGGTAGCCAATTTACTTTTTGATACCGCCAAACATTGGCTAGCTCAAAATGGCATGGAAGCCATGGATGGCCCTGTTAATTTTGGCGACCGAGATAAATGGTGGGGACTTATGGTGGAAGGATTTCACAAAGAACCCATGTATGGAATGTCCTTTAATCCTAGCTACTACGAGCAATTAATAACGCAGTATGGATTTGAGAACTATTACAACCAATACTATTATGGCATTGATGTAAAGCAAGAACTGCCGCCTCGCTTTAAAGAACGCTACGAAATATTCAAAGCAAAACCCGATTATCAAGCTAGACATCTAGATAAAAACAATTTGGAAAAATTTGCCCAAGATTTTGTGACCATTTACAATTCAGCATGGGCCCAACATGGGGAAGCGAAAGCCATTACTTTGGACCAAATCATGAAATTGTTTAAGACTTTAAAACCAATCATGGATGAAAGAGTCGTTTGGTTTGCTTATTACAAAGAGGATCCTATAGCTATGTTTATTAATATTCCCGATGTTAATCAATACTTCAAATATTTTAATGGCAAACTAGGGCTCTTACAAAAAATGCATTTGATGTGGATGAAATGGACTGGCAAAAACAATCGACTTACTGGACTTGCATTTGGGGTAGTGCCAAAATACCAGTCCTTGGGTATTGATAGTTTTTTAATTTATTCAAGTGCCCTATTGCTTTATAGAATTAATGTGTATAAGGAGTATGAAATGGGATGGGCTGCTGACTGGAACCCCAAAATGGTGAATATTTATAAAAGTTTAGGGGCAAAACCAAGCCGTAGGATGGTCACATTTAGACATATTTTTGATACCCAGGTGCACCCGTTCGAGCGCCATCCCATCATGGAATACAATACTAGCACATCTGCCTCCGCGTAAGCCGCAAACTCACCTATTTAATGTGCATAAAAGGGCCCTAAATTTTATAGGGATAATGTGTATATTGCGCGTCTACTATGGATAATTTTGTTGTTTCAGCCAGGAAGTACAGACCCCAAAACTTTAATACAGTGGTGGGGCAGTCGCATATTACGACGACCTTAAAAAATGCCATTTTAAACAACCATTTGGCACATGCTTTTTTGTTTTGTGGACCAAGAGGTGTAGGTAAAACAACCTGTGCAAGAATTTTAGCAAAAACCATTAACTGTACCAATATCACTAAGGACGGGGAAGCGTGTAACGAATGTGATAGTTGCACTTCCTTCGAAAAAGGAGCTAGTTTAAATATTCATGAACTAGACGCTGCAAGTAACAACTCGGTAGATGATATTAGATCCCTAGTTGAGCAAGTGCGCTTTGCACCGCAAGCAGGAAAATACAAAGTATATATTGTGGATGAGGTCCATATGTTAAGTGCAAGTGCATTTAATGCATTTTTGAAAACATTGGAAGAACCGCCACCTTACGCCATTTTTATTTTAGCAACCACCGAGAAGCACAAGATATTGCCAACCATCTTAAGTAGATGTCAAATTTTTGATTTCAAACGTATCACTTCCAATGATACCGTAGAGCATTTGGAAGAAATCATCGGTAAAGAACATATCAAAGCCGAAAGAAACGCATTGCAATTGATCGCTCAAAAAAGCGAAGGCTGTATGCGTGATGCATTGAGTATTTTGGATAAAATTGTAAGCTTTTCCAATGGTGAACTTACTTATAAAAATACACTTGAGCATTTAAATATTTTAGATGAAGAATATTTTTTCAAATTACTAGGATACCTTACCACGCAGGACTTGACTAAAGCCATGTTACTGTATGATGAGATCAATCAGAAAGGATTTGAAGGCGATATGGTTTTATATGGACTTTCAAGTTTTATTAGAAACTTATTGGTTTGTAAAGACCCAGCCAGTGCGGGCTTATTGGAATCCATTGAAGGTTGGAGAGAACAATACATTGCCACCGCAAAGCAAATTAGTACTCCCTACTTAGTGAGTGCATTGAATATTTTAAATGAGGCCGAGATACAGTTTAAAATGGCGCGCAATAAAAGATTGCATGTAGAAATGGCCATTATTAAATTAAATTTTTTAGCGCAGGCCATTGAATTAAGTTTGGAAGACAACCAAATAGTAAAAAAAAAACTAGTTGATGCACACTATCCCATTCGCTTAAAGAAAATCATGCCTTTAAGTAATATGGTGGTAAACTCCGAAGCGAAGTTGGTCATTGAAACCAATGCTCCAGCCATCGAAGTCAAAAAAGCAACTCCTGTTACAAAGCCTATTGTTTCCGAAAAACCGGAAACAGCAATGCCAGTCATCCCTACAGAAAGTAATACTGGTGGACCTAAAAAGAATTTATTAGCCGTATTGCAACAAAAATATGGCCAAGAATATGATATTGAAGAAGTAAAAGAATCCCTACCCTTAGAGATGGAATTACTTAAAAAATGTTGGGATGAATACGCTATTTATTTAGAGCAAAATGCAAAGCATGCTTCCTCGGGTACTTTTAAAGTAGCACTCTTAAACATAATTGATGACATTCATTTTACGGTAACTGTGGGCGCCTTAACTGCTCAAAAGTTTGTAGAACAAGAAAGAATGAATTTCTTAGAGAAAATCTGGGACGCATTTCAAAATAGAGCCATCCAATTTGATATTCTTGTTGAAGCAGGTGAACAAGAAGATGTGCCTTTACATATGCGCTTAAATAGCAAACAAAAATACGATCGAATTGCTGAACAATTTCCGTTGGTAAGAGATCTAAAAAACAGATGCAATTTAGAAGTGTATTTTTAAATAACACATCGAGTACTTACCATTAAAGCTATTGAGCAAATTTATAATTTTGCTTTATTATATCCTTTGGCTTTTAAGTATTGAAATACTTTTTGACGATGATCACCTTGTATAATAATTTCTCCATCCTTTACTGAACCACCCGTACCACAATGATTCTTCAATGCTTTTCCTAATAGATTCATGTCATCCTCGTTACCCACAAAACCATCTACAATGGTAACTGTTTTTCCTGCACGGTGTTTGGTTTCTAAAATAACACGCAAGGGCTGATCTGCAGGCGCCAATGTTTCCTCAGTTTCCTCCTCGGATGGAGGCATATAATTGGGATCGGTACTATATACTAAAGGAGAACTATTCGGCTTATTTTTCTTACTCATGCATTCAAATTTGAATCAAAATTAGCTTACCCTAACACTCACAATGGTAAAGCCATTTTTATTTTCTTGTAACAATAAAGTGATATTAAATTTTGTTGCTCCCGACAATAATCTACCCGTTAAATAAACGGTACTTCCTACTTTTCGTGCAGCAGTCTTTTCAAAACCCAAAATATTCTTCTTGGAAAAAAAACTTTGTAATAAACCATTGGCTTCCTTGGAGGTATAAGATTTTTGACCCACCAAGTCGGGTAAATTCACTTCCACCTGTGCGTCCCAATAGGAAAGCAAATTGTTAAAATTGGCTGTTTGCAAATTTTGAACAAGTACTTCGGTTTCGTTTTGCGCTTTTAAGCCTAGGCTTGCCATTGCAAAGATAACAATGAGTAGTATTTGACGGAGTTGGGTCATTTTTTAAGGTTAGTTCTAATGATAACTGCTTAAATTTGCAGCGGGTACGTGAAGCCTGTATTCCGACCTACAATTTAGTAAAAAAATAGACGATCACTGTAACAAAAATAAGAATATGTCAAAAAAAGTAATACTTGTAATTATGGATGGCTGGGGATTAGGAAAAGTCCCTTTATCGGATGCTATTCAACAAGCAAAAGTGCCATTTGTAAGTAGTTTATATAACAAATACCCACACTCTACTTTAATTACTTGTGGCGAGGAAGTAGGTTTGCCTGATGGACAAATGGGCAATAGCGAAGTAGGTCACTTAAACTTAGGTGCAGGAAGAATTGTGTACCAAGAATTACAAAGAATCAATGTTGCTGTTCGAGACGGTGAGTTAGCAAATAATAAAACCTTACAAGCATCCATTCAATATGCAAAGGAAAACAATAAGCCCTTGCATCTACTAGGACTTGTGAGTGATGGTGGTGTGCATGCACATACGGCACATTTAAAAGCTCTTTGTGATATTTGTAAAAAAGAAGGATTAACAAAAGTGTTTATTCATGCATTCACCGACGGAAGAGATACCGATCCAAAAAGCGGTTTGGCTTATGTTGAAAATGTTGAAGCACATTTAAAAAATTCAGTAGGAAAAATAGCAACAGTTAGTGGACGATATTATGCTATGGATCGCGATAAACGCTGGGAAAGAGTACAATTAGCATACGATGCCTTGGTAAATGCGGTGGGCCCTACTGCTAGTTCCGCAACAGAAGCCATTAAGGAAAATTATGCAAAGGATATTACTGACGAATTCATAAAACCAACCATTCTCCTAGAAAATGGAGCACCTATTGCTACGATTCAGTCAGGGGATGCCGTTTTATGTTTCAATTTTAGAACAGACCGTTGTAGAGAAATTACAGAGGTATTGTCTCAAAAAGATTTCCCAGAATTTGGAATGAAGAAATTGGATCTGCATTATACTACGATCACAAAATATGATGAGACCTTCCAAAAAGTAAATGTCATTTTTGAAAATGATAATTTAGTAAACACTTTGGGAGATGTATTAGCACAAAATCATAAAAAACAAATTCGTATTGCGGAAACTGAAAAATACCCACACGTAACTTTCTTTTTTAGTGGAGGTAGAGAAGTGCCATTTGAAGGAGAGTCAAGAATCATGGCGCCATCACCAAAAGTGGCCACCTATGATTTACAACCCGAAATGAGTGCTAAGGAATTAACTGATAAATTATTACCAGAGATCAATGCTGGCAATCCTGATTTTATTTGCTTGAACTTCGCGAATGCAGATATGGTTGGACACACGGGTATTTTTAGTGCAGTGGTAAAAGCGGTTGAAACAGTAGATGCTTGTGTGGAGCAAATTGTGACTGCAGGTTTAAACAATGGCTATACTATTTTCTTGACCGCAGACCATGGTAATGCCGATTATATGATTAATGAGGACGGAAGTCCAAACACGGCGCACACCACCAATCCTGTGCCTTTCTTTATTATAGACAAAGAGTGGAAGGGTACTATTCAGCCTGGTAAATTAGGTGATATTGCTCCAACTATTTTAACCATGATGGGCGTGGCTATACCAAAGGAAATGACAGGAAAAGTGTTGATCTAAGTAAAGCGCAGTTCTAAATTAAATGACTACATTTAAACTATTAACAACAATATTTGTCATAGTCACCTAAACCAACATTATGATTAAGAAAATACTCATTGGATTGCTAATTGTTTTAATCGCAATTCAATTTATTAAACCAACAAGAAATCTATCGGGCAACACCGACAAGGATATTAGCACTATCTACCCTATGTCGGATAGCGTAAAACAAATTGTTACAAAAGCTTGCGCCGATTGCCATAGTAATAAAACAGTTTACCCTTGGTATGCTTCAGTGCAACCCATTGCATTTTGGTTGGAGCATCATGTGGATGAAGGCAAGGGTGAAATTAATTTCAATGAATTTGCGTCCTATCGTATAGGTAAACAAAATCATAAATTAAAGGAAGTGATTGAACAAGTAAAAGAAGACGAAATGCCTTTGTCCTCTTATACATTAATTCATAAAGATGCAAAATTAACCGCTGCCGAAAAAGCAACATTAATTCAATGGTGCCAAAACATCATGGATAGCATTAAAGCAAACTATCCAGCTGATAGTTTAAATATAAAAAGACCGCCCCCGCCAACTGGTAAATAAGGGGATTGAAATATGAAAATTAACAAAGCAACCTATTTAATATCTAGTCCAGGATTTGAACAATGTCCAAAATTAGATCAACCTGAATATGCATTTATTGGACGTAGTAATGTAGGCAAGTCCTCTATTATTAATGCGCTATGCAATCAAAAGAACTTAGCCAAAACATCGGGGACTCCTGGTAAAACACAACTCATAAATCATTTCGAAGTATTGAGTTCCAATGCCAAAGGTCCTTGGGACAAATGGTATATTGTGGATTTGCCTGGATATGGCTTTGCAAAAGTTTCTCAAAGCAGTCGAAGAAGATGGGAGCAAATGATTGAAAATTATTTGAGAAAAAGACCCAACTTAAATCGTGTATTTGTTTTAATTGATAGCCGACATGCTCCTCAAAAAATAGATTTAGAATTCATTGAGCAAATGGTAAAGTGGGAAATTCCTTACACTCTTATATTCACAAAATCAGATAAAGAAAAGCCGGGTGTGGTAGCACGTAATGTGCAAGCCATGTTTGACACCTTAAAAGAAAAACTTCCATTTTTACCACAAGGTTTTGTAACCAGTGCAGAAAAAAAAGAAGGCGTAGAAGAAGTAGTTGATTGTATTGATCAATACAATCGCTTATACGCTGAGGAACAAAATTTATAATTATGAAAATACTATTCCAATACATACGACCTTTTAGAGGCCTCGTGATAATTGCGTTTTTTTTAGCAGCCATTAACCAAACATTCTCCATGTTTGACCCGATGTTATTTGGTAGATTGATAGACGAGTTTGCAAAAACTCCATTTGTGGATGCATTGGGACATGTAAGAACCCAGCCCGAATTTTTAAAAGGAATTGGGCAAATACTTTTATTGTTAGTAGGTACTGCAATGGTAAGTAGAATCGCTAAAGCGTTCCAAGATTATACCGTAAATGTAATTATTCAAAAATTTGGTGCTTCCTTATTTACAGATGGTTTAAAGCATTCCATGCAATTGCCTTTTCAGGCATTTGAAGACCAACGTAGCGGGGAGACTTTGTCTATTTTAACAAAGGCTAGAGCGGATTGTGAAAAGTTTATTAGCTATGTAATAAATGTGGTTTTTGGAATTGTAGTAAGCATCGTATTCATATCTATTTATGCAACAAAATTGCATTGGTCCATTATGCCAATTTATATATTAGGCGCAAGCACTATTGCTTATGTGACTAATTTATTAAGTAAACGCATTAAATCTATTCAAAAGAATATTGTAAAGGAAACCACTACCCTAGCAGGTACTACCACCGAAAGCTTACGTAATATTGAATTGGTAAAAAGTTTAGGGTTAACAACACAGGAAATTAATCGCCTTAACAACAACACTTATAAAATTTTAGCGCTAGAATTAAGAAAGGTTAAAAATATTCGCTCTTTGAGTTTTATTCAGGGAACGATGGTGAATTTTTTAAGACAGGTAATTACTTTTACTTTAATGTGGTTAATTTTTAAAGAGATTCTTACTGTAGGGCAATTGATTTCATTACAGTTTTATAGCTTCTTTATATTTGGACCATTACAAGAGATAGGAAGTATTATCATGAGCTATCGAGAAACCGAAGCTTCCTTGAATAACTTTGATACCTTAATGAATAAGCCAACTGAGCAACAACCCACCAATCCAGTATCAGTGGGCAATATTGAAAATTTAGCATTTAGCCATGTAGGTTTCCAACATCAAACGGCCAATTTTAAAGCGATGGATGATATTAGCTTTGATGCCAAATTAGGTGAAACAATTGCCTTTGTTGGACCATCGGGTGCTGGAAAAAGTACTTTAGTTAAATTATTAGTAGGGTTATACCAAACACAGGAAGGACAGATATTAGTGAATGGTGTAAGTAGTGACAAGATTGACATGAATGATTTACGCAATCAAATTAGTTTTGTTACGCAGGACACACAATTGTTTGCTGGAACGATTAGAGAGAACTTGGCATTTGTGGCTCCCGGCGCAAGCGAAGAAGAAATGTTATTGGCTTTGAAAAAAGCAAGCTGTAGCAATATTTTAGATAAAGGTGGCAATGGATTAGCTACTTTAATTGGCGAAGGCGGATTAAAATTAAGTGGTGGAGAAAAACAAAGACTCTCTATTGCACGCGCCTTATTAAGACATCCCCATTTATTAATATTTGACGAAGCCACTTCGAGTTTAGATAGTTTAACCGAAGAATCCATTACTGATACTATTCGTGAATTGTCGGCTGAGCGTGAGCAAATTACTATCATGATTGCACACCGTTTGAGCACAATCATACATGCTACAAGAATTTATGTACTCGAGAAGGGAAAAGTGATTGAACAAGGAAATCATGAATCCTTACTTGCCGAAAAAGGATTGTATTATGCCATGTGGAGACAGCAAATTGGAGAAAGAAAATCAATGGCTTAGTTAGTCTCTTTCGAATTTCTTTTTAAGGTATTCCATCACCGAAGGATCTTCTAATCCTTCCATATCACTTAATTCAATTTCGATAGCCTTAGTGCTTAATCGAATTTCGATAAGTGATAAAAAAATGGACCAAGAAAAAGAAATCAAACTAATAGCAAAAATAGTTTGCGCTACTTTTTGATATTGGATATAAATAAAAAACATGGATACAATGGCAAATAGCAAAGATGCTACTCCATAGGTTTGCATGTTTCGGATTAATTTAAGCCGATATTTTAGGTTCTTAATTTGAGTAAATATCAAATGCCTTTGCTCTTGTGTTTGGTATTTATCATGCAAAACACGCACACGACTGGACAAAGCCAAAAAACGATTGGTATAGGCCAGCATAATTAAACTTATAGCCGGAAAAAGTAGGGCAGGTATATTTACAGTTAATTCCATACCACAAAAATATAAAGTATTTTTGTGCTTTCGCTGCAATACATGGAAAAAGAGCTTTTTAAGAAAATACAGGATGGCCTACCGCAGGAACCGGGCATTTATCAATATTTTGATGAAAATGGCCGTTTATTGTATGTAGGAAAGGCCAAGAATATCCGCAAAAGGGTAAGCTCTTATTTTTTATCCAATCACCAACACACGCTAAAGACCATCGAGTTGGTGCAGAAAATTAAGGATATTCAGTTCACAATCGTGAATTCAGAACACGACGCTTTTATTTTAGAGAATGAACTCATTAAGAATTATCAGCCCAAATACAATATCAATTTAAAGGACGATAAAACCTATCCTTATATTGTCATAAAAAAGGAAAACTTCCCTAGAGTATTTTTAACACGCCGGAAAATTCAAGATGGCAGTACCTATATTGGCCCCTTTACCAATGTAATGGCAGTGCGCGAACTAATTGATCATATAAAACATACTATTCCATTACGCACTTGCACCTTACCCCTTACTCCAAAAAATATTGAGCAAGGGAAATTTAAAGTATGCTTAGAATATCATTTAGGTAATTGTTTAGGGCCTTGTCAGGGCTATCAAAGCTTAGAAGCTTATAATGCATCCATTGAACAAGTACAATATTTGTTAAAAGGCAATATCAAACCCGTACTATCCAACCTGAAAGAAAAAATGCTAGAAGAAGCCAAAACAATGGCTTTTGAAAAAGCGGCTTTGACTAAAAAGAAAATAGAAGAATTAGAACATTATCAAACTAAGTCGGTAGTATACACCAAGCAACAACATGCAATGGATGTATTTAGTATAGCACATGAAGGTGACCAGGCTTATGTAAGTTATTTGATGGTTGAAAATGGAAGAATTATACAAACCCATATCCTACCCCTTACTGTTCCATTAGAAGAATCCATTGAAACCATTTTGTCTTTTGCGATTCACTATTTTAGAACAAACTTAAATAGCAGGGCCAAAGAAATTATTGTGCCTTTCGAGTTGACCGAAAAAGTATTCGAAGTAAAGTATACAATCCCTCAGGTAGGAGATAAAGAACAATTATTGGAGTTGTCACAAAAAAATGCCGATTACGCTTTAAAAGAATGGAAACACAAACAAGCATTGGTAAGCGTTGAAAAACCATTAGACAATATTGTATTGGATGAAATGCAAAAGGTATTGCATTTAAAAACAACACCAACGCATATTGAATGTTTCGATAACTCCAATTTTCAAGGCGCCTACCCGGTATCGGCCATGGTTTGTTTTAAAAATGGTGTGCCAAGTAAATCAGACTATCGCAAGTTCAATATTAAAACAGTAGTAGGCATTAACGACTTTGCTAGTATGAAAGAATCGGTAGGAAGACGTTATAAATCGGTGATTGAGAAAAAACTACCCCTGCCACAATTAATCATCATTGACGGCGGTAAAGGACAGTTAAATGCCGCATTAGAAGCATTAACCGAATTGGGTATTCAAGACAAGGTAACCACAGTAGGATTGGCTAAAAATATCGAAGAATTGTTTTTCCCAGGCGATAGTAAATCCATTATCCTCGACTGGCATAGTGAAGCCCATAAGCTAATTCGTAATATTAGAGATGAAGTACATCGTTTTGGTATTCAATTTCACCGAAGCAAACGATCCAAGGGAGCACTAGAAACTGGCCTGGATCATATTCCTGGCATTGGACCTAAAACAAAGGACTTATTGTTATTGCATTTTAAGTCGGTACAAAAAATTAAAACAGCAAGCCCTGCCCTATTGAACACATTAATAGGCGAAAAAAAAGCCGCTATTTTATTAGCGGCTCTTCTTAAATAATATCTTGATTAGTAAACCCAGCGATCTTGTTCGTAATCGAAAATCTTTTGTCTAATTTTCTCTCCTTCTTCTAATCTTCTTTTTGGATCCTTATATAATGCATTTAACATTTTGTCGTTAAAGTTGTCGATAGTAGACTTAACAATATAACCATTGAAATATCTACTCTCAAACAATTCTTCCCAAGTAATTCTATTAGAGATGTTTTTTGGATTGTATACCTCGTATTTTGAAAGTACGGATCTTAATTCTGGATAGTATAACCAAAACAAGGTTTTCTTTGCTACTTTATTATTGTATACCACACTTGCAACCGGAGCGATACCAATAATTCTGCAGTACATTCTACTCGTTTTATTATCGAAAATAAATTGCTCTTTTAAACGGAAAGTATAAATAGAATCGGGGTTTGGCGCTAATTTGGTATTGTAAATAACCGAAGTATCATAGACATTTGGGTTATTTGCGTTTTGAACCAATTGCGTGTCTAAGCTACCTTTTAACATTGCACTCACTTCTTCCTCCGAAATAGGTTGTGTAAAACGATCGTCACCTCCTTCGGCTGAGAACGGTGTTACCTTAGGCGTACCGTCATCATATTTTTCCTGTAATGCTCTTAATAAAATGGCAAAAAAACGTTGGTCACCATTATCATCATATGCTTGATAAATAAAAGGTCGATTTATTTTTTCTCTACCATCAATTTCTTCCCAAACAAACTCACTATATAATGCATCTTCCTCTCTCAAACTTTGGTAAGGCAAGGGCACTCTTTCTTTAAGGGTTTTTCTTGATTTTGTTTCAGAAGCAAATGCATAATTGTTTCTTAAACTCTTTTTTGCTTTTGCATTAAAACCACCTACAATCGTTGTATCCACAATCTTAGTTGCTTTTACTTCGGCATCGGTATTCACAGTAGCCGGAGCAGGGGCAGCGCTTACTGTTGTAGGTGCAGCTTTTACCACTGTATCCTTTTGCGCAGCAGCTGGAGTTGCTTTTTTCTTGGAACTATTGCTAAACTGAGCAGTAGCTATATTCCCAAGGAAAATACCCAACCCTAAGATGGCTAAAAATATATTCTTTTTCATTTTCTATTCTAATATAAAAGTGATTGTTTGATCTAACTTTCTGGTTCCTCCACCTGGTTCAGAAACTTTAATGTCTCCAATAATTACAGTCGTACCAGGTTGGCAGTTTCTTAATAAATTTTTAGCTGCGCCAGAAAAAGCAGGACCATTTACTTCTACTGATTCTGGTTCAGGAAATCCTTTGCCAGTAGCAACTAATATAAAGGATACTACATTAAACTTCACGCCATCAAATACAAAGTCTCTCAAGTCGGCAATTACACCCGATTGCACTCTAAACACACTCGCCTGCATATTACCACCCGCTTTACCACCAATGATTGCAATGGGATCTGGCACACGTTTAACAGGGATATTAATTTTTTGCGTAGTCTTTCCATCACTTACAGTAACCACAGCTTGACCAGTTTGAGTACAGTTAACAATGTATTGTCCTGCACCCGCTTTTCTTACTGTAGAACCTGCACCTTCCACTGTTACATTTACTTTTTCGGCACCACCTCCACCAGTAATACTTAATGGATTGTCTAAGCCTTTGTAGAACACTCTTGTTTTGTCGGTTGAAACTACCAAGCCCGAAGGTGTACCTACTGTATATTTTACATCTTTCTCCACCACCGCAGTTTCACCATTCGGTTTTAAGAAAGAGATTCTAACGCGTTTTGTATTTTCCCCTGGTGTACTTCCTGCCACTGTTTTATATACAGCCGATCCGTCGGCAGTTACTGGCACTACATTTCCATCAATTGAAATGGTTGGCTTTGCTGCACTACTAAATGCACCAACACCAGCAGTAATCACCAATTCCTCTCCACTCATTAAGTATTGAGAATTACTTGCAGCGAATGCATTAAACTGATCATATATCAATTCTACTTCACCAATTTGTTGATGACAAAATGCTGCAACCTGTGCTTCACAATTACGAATGTCATTTTGAAACTTTGTCAAAATAGTAATAGCAGCAATGGTTGGTGTCATGTTAAAATAAGCATAACCCCAATCCTTATTGGCAACTTCATTATTACTTGTTGGGATAGATAAATCTAATGACAAATTAGGAATCACTTTTTCTGCAATTTTGGGATCCAAGTCGGCTAAGTCTTGTTTAAACTTTTTTAGTTTATTATACAAATCCTGGCCTCTTGAAACGCCTCCATTCTTAGCATCTACAAATAATCTTGTTGCAGCTTCTAAATTATCTTCATTAAATTTTTCCTTGCCGTCTACTATTTTTAAGCCAGATTCCTTTTTTAATTCTGCTTTCAATTCGTTCAACTCCTTAACTAAATCATCGGCTAAAGCGTGCGCTTTTTCGGCTTTAGGTTGCCAAATAGCTGCTTGCTCTTTTGTTTTTGGATCATTTAATTTATTCGTTAAGGACTTGTATATATCCTCGTTCTTTTTTTCAATGATGCCATTTGCATTGGTTAAACTTTGGTCAATGGTCTTGAAGGCATTTAAAATTTCGCTTGACACATTCAATGCCAAAAGGGCTGTCAACACTAAATACATAATGTTGATCATCTTTTGCCTCGGCTCTTTAGGTAACGCCATTTAAGCTGTATTTTATAAAATGAATTAAATTTTGTTCCCCTTATTTTCCTTGAATCGCATGAATCATGTTTCCGTAAACTTGATTCAATTTTGTAAGGTTGTCAGCCAATGCAGTCAATTGCTCTTTGGTTCTTAAAGCCTCGCTTGTAGAGTTAGACATAGAAGAAGATAAATCTTTTAAGTTGCCGTAAAAATGATTTAACTCTTCGATGGTTTTACTCATTGCTAAAAATTGATGATTCAAGTTTTTCAAACCTTCGGTTGAACTATTAATCAACCCTAAATTGGTAGAAACATCTGAAACAGTTTTTTCTACTCTATTCAAAGCATGCACTAACTCAGTCGTATCAACATCAACTCCAACTGTTCCGCCGTGATCCACTGGAGGAGGAGGTAAAAATGCATAGATTACAAAAATTAAAGCCTCAGTTAATAAACCAACTACTAATGCATAGTTTGCCCAAGACAAGTGAATGATTTTTGCTAATGCACCAATAATTACAATTGCTGCTCCAAAACTGATTACGAAGTTGATAATTACGTTTGTTCTTTCTGAGATTTGTTTTGCCATTTGGTAAAATTATAAATTTAAAAAGTTGTGATTAATATGTTGAACGAGGTGCCATTGAAAGTACGCATCTAAAACCAATATATGATTTAGCTGTGTCTTGGTATTCATATGTACGAGTACTCACTTGACAATTGTATGCAATGTCTTTCCAAGAACCACCTCTTAATACTTTACGCTTCATTAATAGCGGGTCATTTTCTTTGGCATTGTATTGAACATCGGGACTAAAGTCGCCGGTGAAGTTTTCACTTCCTTCGTAATATACTGAACTTGTCCACTCAGCTACATTACCTGCCATGTCATATAATTTAAACCCGTTCTCGTTAAAGCTTTTTACTTTGGTAGTATAAATATTATCTGCCTTACTATCTCCACCAAAATAATCTCCTCTACCTGGTTTAAAGTTGGCCATCAAACGACCTTCTTTAGTACGTGTATAAGGTGATCCCCAAGGATACATTGCGTTTATTTTTGAGTTTCCTCTCGCAGCATATTCCCATTCAGCCTCCGTTGGCAAGCGATAAATACCATCAATTTTTTGATCTTTTTTACCTGGCTTTCCTTGGTAGTAGTCACTGTTATTTGTTCTCCAATAACAGAAAGCAGTTGCTTGTTTCCATGTAACGCCTACCACCGGATATTCATTGTATGAAGCATGCGTAAAATACAATCTAGTTAATGGCTCATTGTAAGAATAAGAGAAATCACGCATCCAAACTAAAGTGTCTGGATAAACAGATTGAGTTTGTGTAACCAAAAAATTGCTTAAGGGTTGCTCCAATCCTTTGGATGCTCTTGCCGCAGCTTTTAAATCCACGAATGAATAACGATACACCAACTTGGTTGGGTCGATATCTATTTTTCCTTGAATGCGATTGTCAGGAGACAACAACAATTCATTTAATTTTTCTAAAACAGCCTTGCTTTTAAAGTTGATTTTAGCCGCTTTATTCCAATCCACATTTAAAGTGTCCTCACCAGCATTAATGCCTCCGCCATATAAGGCTAAATATTTTAAAGAATCTGCAACGTAGTTTACAAATTTACGGTATTGATCGTTGGTGATTTCAGTTCGGTCCATCCAAAAACTCTGAATAGAAACTAACTTTTTACGATTCATTAAGGACATGTCAACTTGCTCATCGCTGGCGCCCATGTAGAACGAACCACTTGGCACATTTACCATTTGCGCATCTTGTCTGAATCTTGGAGGTTTTGAACCTTTATTGGACTCAAATGCAAAAAACAATAAGGAACTCAAAAGCACCCCAACCAACATCAAAGGGAACTTAAAATAGGCCATTTTCAAATTTTTCACCATATCTATTTTTTATATGCGTTCTAGGTCTAACATAGAACGTAATATTTTGATTTTAATTACTTTAGGGTCAATATTTATTTGTGCAAATTAATACTTTAAGTGTTAGATTAATGCTAAATAATCGTCTAGGTTCGAAACAGGAGCTGAACAGGTCCCATTTTTACATATATAGTATTGATTTTCAAGTGATTCTCTTCCTTTTGTAAGTGCTAAAATAGGGTTTGTTTTGCTTAAAAACAGGGTCATTTTAAAAGGCAAAAAGGGCTTATTCACCTGACTTATCGCATTTGGGGCAGTTGGGCCTATTCCAACCAATTCCGTGAATCCCTCGGACATGAGGCAGAAACACTGTGCCCAAACGCTAAATGAGGAAGGATATTGAAGGATCATTTTGCGCATGGAATGAATCATAGCATGCGCTTGATTTGCCCATGTTGCCAGATCAAACTGAACAGAGAGGTACAATAAATTGTAACACATTAACGAATTACCACTTGGTTGAGCTCCATCATAGTTTTCTTTTTTTCTGACAATCACATCCTTTTGATATGCTGCGGTATAATAAAAGAAAACTTTTTCCTCATCCATAAAATGAGTTTGCACATATTCGGTCCACTGCTTTGCTTTTAAAAGATATTCGGCATTACCTGTAATTTCCTGTAATAAAATATAAGCTTGAATTAAACTTGCATAGTCGTCTAAAAATGCAGCTGTTTTATTTTGGCCTTTTGTGTTGGTGTGGTAAAAATAAGAGCCGGCCACATTGAGCATATTTTTCTCAATCCATTCCATTGCTTGAATAGCTTGCTGCTTAAGGCTTTCATCCCCTATTGCTGAATAAGATTTGCACAATGCCGTCACGGTTAAATTATTCCAAGACAAAATAATTTTATAATCTAATGCTGGTTTAATTCTTTTTTCACGCGCAGCTAAAAGTTTATTTTTTATTGCTTCAAATTCAGGGACAACACTTAACGCATATTCCTGCGTAGTCCATAAAATATTAGTATGTTCCCAATTTCCGTTTTCTTTAATTTGATAGTAATCACAGAATTCAGCAAATAAATTTTCAGGTACGAATTGTTTTAATTCATCAAAAGACCAAGTATAATATTTACCCTCCACCCCTTCACTATCCGCATCCAATGCTGCATAAAAAGCACCATGTCCATTGGATAATGCTCTTTGCAAAAATCCGAAGGTTTGCAATATCACAGCTTTATAATCTTCCTTTTGTGTAATTTGATAAGCCTCAGATAAAACACTTATTAGCAATGCATTGTCGTAAAGCATTTTTTCAAAATGTGGGGCCTGCCAATGTCCGTCGGTACTATACCTAGCAAAACCTCCTCCCAAATGATCATATATGCCCCCCTGAATCATTTTATCCAAAGACAATACTGCTTGGTTTAAATACATGGGATCCTTGAATAAATAATAATGCCTTAGCAACATTTGTATGGCAAAGGTTTGTGGAAATTTTGGAGCTTTTCCAAAACCACCCCATTCTGTGTCGGCCCCTTGCATAATACGTTGTCCAATAAGATCAATCTCTTCGGTTGTAGCTAATGGCGTAGTTTCAGCAACACTATTGTGAGCGGCCACTTGTTTAATATTCGTTTGAACAATATGGTTGGTTAATTGATTCGCTTGTTCAATTAATTTATCCTTATTGTTTTCAAAAGCTTCTTTGACTCCTTTTAATACATCCATCCAGGAAGCTCTATTTTGCATTGCTATTGGAGGGAAATAAGTGCCCCCATAAAAAGGTTTTCCGTCAGGTAATAAAAAAATATTTAAAGGCCAGCCGCCAGAGCCGGTCATTGCCTGCAAAGCATCCATGTAAATATGATCCACATCGGGACGTTCTTCCCTATCCACCTTCACATTAATAAAATGCGCATTCATGTATTCTGCAACTGTTTCCGATTCAAAACTTTCTCGTTCCATTACATGACACCAATGGCAGGCAGCATATCCTATACTTAATAAAATGGGTTTGTTTTGCGTTTGTGCAAGCGTAAAAATAGAATCAGACCAAGGCATCCATGCCACTGGGTTGTGCGCATGCTGCAATAAGTAAGGACTTGTTTCCTGAATAAGTTGATTGGTAAAATTGGGTGCTGATGCATTCATAAGAATGCAATTTATTTCTTTTTACTTAACTGGCTTAAGTATAAATCTAAACCAGCAATCATACTAGGTGTTTGCGGACTTGGCACTTTTATATGCAAATTAAGTCCCGCGTCTTCCACCGCCTTGCAGGTATTAGAGCCAAAAGCACAAATGGCTGTTCCATTTTGAGTGAAATCCGGTTTGTTTTCATACAAACTCTTTAAGCCACTTGGAGTAAACAAACAAATCACGTCAAAATAGTGATCTGAAAAAACAGATTTTAAATCGCTACTCACTGAACGATACATATAAGCTAAATCAAAATGACAACTATGGTCTTTTAGCCAATTTACAATTTCATTATCCTGTTGATTCTCACTACAAACATATAAAAATCGTTCATTTCCTTTATGCTTGTTCAATACATCGAATAATTTTTTATTACTGCCATCAGCACCAAAGAAAACTTTACGCTTTCGGTACATAATAAACTTTTGTAAATAAAGTGCTACTGATTCAGTGATGCAAAAATATTTTGTCTCTTGACTAATATTTACTTTCAATTCATCGCAGGTTCTGAAGAAATGGTCAATTGCATTTTTGCTTGTGAAAATAACAGCGGAATAGGAAGCGATTTCGATTTTGGTTTTTCTAAATTCTTTTGCAGGGATTGAAACCAATTGAATTAATGGATGAAAATGAAGATCCACTTTGTACTTTTTCTCCAATTCAAAGTAGGGCGACTTTTCGCTTTCTGGACGCGCTTGTGAAATAAGAATTTTTTTAATGGTCTTGGTCGTAGTCGTCTTTTTTTCTACACTCATTTCTTTTGCCATTTTAAACATTTCTTCTTTAATAAGTTCCTCCAAAATACTGTACTACAAATTTATATAGAATCAATATGGGTAGTATTTCGAAAGCACAAAGGTAAAGAAAAAAATGAAAGGAAGATATATGTAATTTGTTCCTAACAGATGTTAATGAAAATAAGTATCTGTATAAGAATAATAACACCGTCAAAATGGCCGAACCCCCTATTGCTATTGGATATAAAGCTGGTTTTGCAAAGGCCATCATTAAGATAAATGGAAGCAATAATATGCCTAAAACCTTGTTTATCATAAACACAACAAACACATATGTGTTAATTAGTTCATGGGCGTTAAAGATATAGCCCACTAAAGTTAAACAAATGAATTTACCGAGGTACAAAACGGCGAAAAATATACTTACATATAAGTAGGCCTGCCAAAATGAAATGGGCAATAAATGCCTATTAAAAATAAGCATTGTGGCCATTAACGAAAAGCTTAATACAAAACTGATATTCAAAATAAAAGAGGCAAAACTGTTCTGTAATAACTGCTCTCTGTTTTGCAACATTCTTAACGAAGACTGACTAAATTGACTAAATAATTTAGGGAAATACTGAGGATAAATAATATTAATTAAACCATAAAATAATAATAAACCAATCACTAAATAAAACAAGATGTCTTTATCTGGCAGGGAGAATCTTTGTTCGATTTTGTAAATCACATTGCTCCCCTTTGCTTGTATTGGATTTTCATAATATAGTTTAAAAGCATTTTGCTTTTGACTATAATAGTTTTTGTAATCGGCAAAGATGTTGAAATTGGAGTCTGCTATATTCGTATGTAAAGATTGAATAAACCAAGCGTCGGCTTTTTGATACGTTTTAGGCAATACAGGAATATATTGAATCCATAGCGTGTCTTTTTTTGCCAGAGAATCCACTGCAAATTTTGCAGTATCGGTATGCGCCAGCAAAGTATCCCTTTGCCCAAAAGCTATTTGAGATATAAAAAGGACCGTTGCTAATAATACGCTTTTAAATAGAGACATCATCAACGCAAAAATAAGTATACTCGTGCAGAATTAGTAACTAATAGTTAGCTTTGTTCTCTAATCACGATTATGTCAGGCATCTACATTCATATCCCATTTTGTAAAAAAGCATGCCATTATTGTAATTTCCATTTTTCAACACAAATCCAACATATTGACCAATTTGTGGAGACCCTTATAAAGGAAATTGCTATTCAAAAAGACTATTTAACCAGCCCCGTTGAAACCCTGTATTTTGGAGGAGGCACCCCTTCCTTGTTGAACGAAGCACAATTGGAAAAAATTATAAACGCTATCGGTGCACATTTCTCAATGGCTAATGATATAGAGTTCACTTTGGAAGCCAACCCCGATGATATTAACTTATCTAAAACAAAGGCTTGGAAAAATATAGGTATTAATCGACTCAGCATTGGTATACAAAGTTTTCAGCAAAATGCACTTACTTGGATGAACCGTGCGCATACCACTCAACAATCACATGAAGCGATTGAACATGCAAAAGCAGTTGGGATTTATAATATCAGCACCGACCTCATTTATGGTACTCCTCATTTATCGGACCAAGACCTTATTAAGGATATAGCCATTTTAAATGAATACGAGATTCCACATATTTCCTGCTATGCATTAACGGTGGAAGAAAAAACAGCATTGCACAGTTTAATACAAAAGCAAAAAATGGAAGACGTGGATCCCGAAAAACAAGCAAGGCATTTTGAAATAGTTGTAAATGGATTGAATCAAAAAGGACTAGAACATTATGAGATCTCCAATTTTGCTAAACCTGGTTACCGAAGCAAACATAATAGCAACTATTGGAAAGGCATACCCTACCTAGGTTTAGGACCATCGGCACATTCCTTTAATACACATACCCGACAATGGAATATTGCCAATAATCAGTTGTATATGCAGTCTATTAACGAAAGTAAACTGCCTTTTGAAATTGAAAGTTTGGATACCGCATCGCAATACAATGAATATATGATGATTCGATTGCGCTTATTGGAAGGATTTGAAATGCAACAAATTCAAGATAGCTTCGGAGAAGCTTATGCACAGCACACTAAAAATATTTTGCAAGATCATTTAGCAAGTGGAAAAATAATAGCAACTCATAATGGATATGCAATTGCAAAACACGCAAGATTTTTAGCCGACGGTATTGCGAGTGATTTTTTTATGATATAGCTAAATCAATATTTTTTCTATTTGCTTAAAAGCAGTGGTAGGGTCAGCGCCTTCCCAGAGTATTTTATAAATAGCCGAAATGATAGGCAATTCAACATTCAAGTGTAGGTTAATGGAAGTAATGCACTTACTCGCATTATACCCTTCGGCAACCATATTCATTTCTAATTCAGCAGCACGCACCGAATAGCCTTTGCCAATCATATTTCCAAAAGTTCGGTTACGGCTATGTAAAGAATAACATGTAACCAATAAGTCGCCTAAATAAACAGATGCACTGTAATTTATTGTGTCGCAATTATTGCCGCTTTTTTCCATGATTGCTTTTAAAAGCCTTTTCATTTCATTCGCTGCATTGGCAATGTAAACACTCAAAAAATTATCGCCATATTCAAGACCATGAGCGATGCCAGCGCCTAAAGCGTAAATATTTTTTGCAACACCTGCATACTGAACTCCAATTACATCGGTGTTTACAATGGTATTAATATATTCTGTACTAAAATAATGCGCAATTTGTTTTGTTGCTTCCTCATCCACTCCCGAGAATGTCAAATAGGACAATTGTTCGGCAGCCACTTCCTCGGCATGACTTGGACCCAATAAAGTAAAATATTGACCAAGTGGCAATGCAAACTCCTGCTGTAAATAATCATTTAATAAAATATTCAATTTAGGCAATACGCCTTTCACAGCCGAAATCACTTGCTTGCCTTTAAATGCATCCGGAGCGAGTCCTGTTAAAGAGGAAATAATATGAATAGAAGGCACTGCAATCACAATAATATCCGCTCCCTCCACTACGTTTACTACATTGTCGGAGAATTCGATTTTTGATACATCAAAATAGGCGTTTCTTAGGTAGTGCGGATTGTGATGGCGCTTTTGAAAATACTCAATATTGCTAGCTTGCCTTACCCACCAATGAATAGCATGCCCATTGTCGGTAACAATCTTAGCAATTGCAGTTGCCCAACTTCCACTACCAATGATGCCTATACGCTTTGTATTCATAGAGCAAAGATACGAAAACATAAAAAAAGGGGAACATTTATTCAATGTTCCCCTTTTTGAGCCTTAAAAAGCTTTATTTTTTTTCTTCAAATAATTTATCCTTTGAAACTGGCTTTACCAAACTGCCTTCTTTTAAAGTTTTACTTACGGTACTATACGGCCCCGTAATCACTTCCTCGCCTACTTTTAAACCAATAATTTCAATATAATTTAAGTCTTGGATATCCGTTTTTACTTTCACCATTTTAACTTTATTATCTTTCTGCAAAACAAAAACAACCTCGTTCACCGCATCATCTTTAGCTGCAGGAGTATCGCCATTTTTATCATCCGACTTGGTAGAAACTTTTGTATCCTTACCATTGCCTTCTTTGTCTCTTGTAGTTACTGCATTTAAAGGAACAGAAATTACATTCACTTTCGATTTGGTTTGAATGTCAGCGCTAGCAGTCATTCCTGGACGGAATGGGAATTTGCTATTCTCTTTAATTAAATCCTCATAACTAGAAGGCTCTAAACGAATATGTACTTTATAATTAGCCACTTCGGTTGCCGCAGCCGTTACAGAAGTTGCAGCACTTACTGGATTCGCTATTTTATATACCACCCCTTTGAACTTTCTATTATTATAGGCATCTACTTCTACTAAAGCAGTGTCTCCAATTTTTACTTTCGTAATGTCATTCTCTCCCACATCCACTCTTACTTCAATACTTTTCATATCGGCAACACGCATCATTTCGGTACCAGCCATTTGCGCTGTACCCACAACACGCTCCCCTTTTTTAACGCTCATTGAACTTATAATACCGTCCATTGGAGCAGTAATAGTAGTACGCGCTAAATCTTTTTCGGCACGAGACAATTGCGCTTTTACACCTTGGATTTGAGCTTCCCCGCTTTTAATAGATTGTAAAGCACTATTGTAACTAGACTCTGCCGCACGATAAGACTGTTCAGTTTGTTCGTACTCTGATCTTGAAACAATTTTATCAGCTAATAATTTCTTATAACGCTCGTAAGTAGCCTTCGTGTTTTCATAGCTGGTTCTTAATCCACTCAAAGATGCTTTTACGTTTTCATATTGTGCTTGAAACTGATTAACACTAGCAGTAACTTGATCCTTTTGAGAAGCGTAAATGTCGGCATATATTTTAGCCAATACTTGACCTTTTGTGACTTTATCGCCTTCCTCAACAAGTAAATTCACCACCTCACCCGAAATGTCGGGGCTTACTTTTACTTCTACTTCAGGATACACTTTACCACTTGCATTTACCGACTCGGTAATGGTGCGCAATTGTACTTTTTCGGTAGTTACTTCTTCGCCTTGTTCTTTACCAATTACACCCGCTTTTTTCAAGCCTACCAACAGTATAATTACTGCAGCTAAACCAACGAGTACCCAAATTAATTTCTTATTCATGTTGTATAGTTAAAATGTGTAGATAGATTATAATGACAAAGCCTCTCCTTTATAAAACTCAAGTAATTTGATTCTAAAAACATACTCGTATTGAGCAGCTTTATAATTCACTTTTGCTTTTAAGAAGTTGTTTTGATTGTTTAATAATTCGATAGTGCCTAATAAACCTAGCTCATATCGCTTGGTTGCGAATTGAAAAGTTTTTTCGGAACTAGCCATTGCTTTTTGTGAAGCAATTAATTTATTGAATGACATTACTGCATTGGTGTATGCGGTATAAATATCTTGCTTTAATTTAAGCTGCGTGTTTTCGGCTTGTAAAGTTGCGCTTCGATAATTTAATTTAGCTTGTTGGTAAGCAACTTTAGATTGATTGCCATTGAAAATTGGAATAGACATTTGCAATCCAAAGCTTTGTCCAAAGTTATTGTTTACTTGATTGCCCCAGCCGTTCCAAATATTACTCCAGTCTCTTGTAGCAGTAGTAGGTGTATAAATAGGACTTTGAATATAGTATTTAGCACTATTAACTGTTACAAATGGAGTGGTTGCATTGGGTGTAGAATACCCAGAGAAAGTAGCTCCATTAATATAACTAAATACATTCGAAAAATTAGAACTTAAATTATAACCAAAGCTTAAGCTAGGATAAAAATTAGCTTTTGCTGCTAATTGATTTTTTGAAGCTGCTTTTACACGCAATGCTGCTGCTTTTACACCAGGTAAATTTTGAGCTGCAACACTAAAAACATAATCGGGTTGTAAATCGGCAAATGACTGTAATTTGATTTTGTCAACAGGTTGCACTTGAATATCAAATGGTTTGCTTGCGTCTAAATTTAATAACGCTTTTAATAATAATTTGCTTTGTTCCACATTGGAAGTAGCATTTATAAAAGTGCTGCTATCGTTAGCCAATTGTGTTTCTAATTCTAATAAATTTAATTCTGGCAACAACCCCACTTCCACTCTTTTTTTAGTGGCTGCTAATTGTTCTTTGGTTTGACCAATTTGTATGCGCGCAATTTCGGATTGCTCTATTGCAGATAATACTTGTAAATAATAGGTAGCAACACTTAATGAAACGTCGTTCGAAGTATTTTGTTTATCGGCTTCCGATGCTTGCCAACTATAATTAGTGGCTTCGGCATTATTACGCAATTTGCCTGCATTAAAAATTTGAACGCCTCCTTGTAAACCAAAATTGTTGTACAAGAATTGTGTGTTTGTAAAACCGTTGGTTGTGGGATCAATAGAACGACCTAAACGAAGACCCATTCCAGTTGAACCGTTTAGGGTTGGCAACTGCCCCGACTTGGCCAAGTCGACTTGTAATTTTGCCAAACGAGATTGCACATCGGCTTGTTGCACCGATATATTATGCTGAACTGCATATTCTACACAGGATTTTAAATCCCATTGCACCGGCTCCTGAGCTTGAAGGCCCAGTGAACAACCAATTAATAATAAAGAAAGTATATATTTCATGTGTTTATTTTAGAGCTCATTAATACCCTACAAAATTAGGGTAATAGCCGGTAGCTGACTAATTTTTAGACAAACGGAAAAGAGTGCACATCAAACCCTATTTTAGGTAGATGAAAGGTGCTTCTATCCATCAAAATGCTATTTAAGCACTCTTTTTGTAATAAAATAGGCGATAAAGGGTCAAAACAATGGCAATAAGGATCACCGCCGTTAAAGCAGCATAAGGCTTATCAATTACTACCGCCACCGCCACGAATGCATACGACAATACAAAAATTACACAGAAAATTGGGGTCCATCTTTTTAAAGCACCAGTTACAGATTCGTCGCCCTGTCTTTTACTACGTAATATTAATAAAGTAGCTGCCGAAGTGCTCATGCCCATACAATCTAAAAAGATACTAAAGCTCAATACGTCATCTACCCCTTTTCCAAAAAAGGCAATCGAAATAGTAGCAATTGCAAAGACGGTTAATCCTGGAATTAATGCTTCCGTTTTTGGATTTTTATATTGAAATATTTTAGGCAATACATTATCCTCACTCATCGCAAACATTACACGAGGATTGCTCATAAGTAATACATTCACATAAGCAAGTACACTTAACACCATGGCAAAGTCAAAAACTTTAGCACCAAATTTTCCAAACCAAGCTTCAAATAATAAAGAGCCAATGGCGTTTGCATTTTTCATATTTTCAAAACCAATCACTTGCACGTAAGTATAATTGATAGCGAAATATAAAAACAAAACAATTCCAATTCCAAATACAATTCCTCTTTGCATTGTTTTTGCAGATTGAACTTCGGAACCAAAATTAATGGTTTGTTGATAGCCTCCATAAGTAAAGAATACGGCCACTAAACTTACCAATAACAATAAGCCCCCATTGCTTCCATTGTATACATATATTTTGCCTTCATTGAAACCATGTGGTGGTACTGTAACCCCTTTAAACAATGAAGAAATAAGCAGTACGATTAAACTAATTTTTACCACCATCAACACGTTCTGTGTACGACTACTTGTTTTTAAACCTAACAAATTCACAATATAAAAAAGGCCCACCGATAAAGAAGCTATACAAACATTAAAGAAAGTACTCGATGGATGTCCGAACAATAAATCACTTACATAGTCGGCTCCAATCAACGCAACCACAGCAAGCGAAGCTGCATTGCTAATTAATATCAACACATTAATAGTAAATCCAACACCGGGATGATAACAATGTGCAAATACTTTATAATACCCACCCATCACAGGTAAACGTTGTCCAATTTCGGCATAAGTCAATGCCCCAAATAAGGCAATAATGCCACCAATAATCCAGGCACTAAAAAAAATAAGTGGGGTGCCCGATTTTGCAGCAATGGTTGCTGGCGTTTTAAAAATGCCCATGCCTATTACCAAACTCACTACAATCATAGTAAGGCTAAAAAAATTAATAGCTTGTTTTTGTTTCATTCAACTATATTTAAGTTCCACAGGGTTTGTTAAGGATAAATATATTAAAAATGGCGTAGTTTTCAACAAAGCGTTGATAATTAAAACCAACACCTGGGATAATTCTATTTATGTTTGTTCTGGAATTAGGTTCATGAAAATGATTAAAAGGGAATCCAGTTAAAGCTGGAGCTATTCCCGTAGCTGTAAGTTCATCGTTGTTCGCAACGAATTGCACAAATCCACTGAAGCAATTTGGGAAGGATGCAATTTAAAAGAATAAGCCAGAAGACCTGCCTAGTTAATTTATAACCAACAGCTTTCGGGTAAAAAGCGGGATTGTAAAAAAATTGCAAAGCAGGTTATCGAAGGGCAAGCAAACGATATAGCTACCCTTCGAATCTCGGCAATTAATTATGGTTCTCTTCATCTTGAAAGCTCATTGTTAACCACAAAAAACAAAACAATGAGCAAAAAATTAATCACGCTCTCGGTAGGCTTAATCGCCACCACCCTCCTCTTTGGGCAAAAAGACAGTGTTCCCAACAACAGCAAATCCATTACTTTGGATGACGTAATAGTTACTGCCAACAAAATTGAGCAAAAGCAAAACACCACTGGCAAAGTCGTAAGCATTATTACTGCTGCACAAATTCAAGCGAACGCAGGAAGAACCATTGCACAAATTTTAAATGAAGAAGCCGGATTGTATTTGCCAGGTTCCTTAAGCAATGCAGGTACCGTACCCAGTATTTATATGCGCGGAGCTTCCAGCGGAAGAACATTGGTGTTAATTGACGGCGCACCTGTTGGTGACCCTTCGATGATTAGCAATGAATTTGATTTAAACTTAGTGCCCTTAAGTCAGGTAGAAAGAATTGAAATTTTAAAAGGTGCACAAAGTACCATGTACGGTTCGGATGCAATTGGTGGTGTAATTAATATTATTACAAAAAACAAAGATCAGAAATCATGGGCAGGTTCTTATAGTGCTGGTAGTTATGGTGCTCAAAAATGGGACTTACAACATGCGCATAATTTTGGAAAATTAAGTTTTGTGGCAGGTATTGAAAATCAAAGCAGCAAAGGATTTTCATCTGCAACAGACAAATTAAATACTGGAACTTTCGACAAAGACGGCTACAATAATAAAAGCTGGTTTGTAAATTTGAATTACGCATTTAATCCGAATTGGAATGTAAAAGCCTATAGCCGTCGTAGTTCCTACTCGGCTGATATTGATTATGGTGCCTTTAAAGACGACAAGGACGATCAATTTCACAATGCAACTCAATTGTCTGGCTTTGCATTAGATTATAAAAAAGCAAGTACGCATTTTCAAATACAATATCAATTTAGTACACAGGATCGTCAATATCTAAATGATAGTGCAGATCGAAAATATATTACTTTCGAAAATAATCAGTACTGGGGCAAATCACATTTTGCAGATGCGTTTTTCTCTACTGCCGTTTCAAAAAATATTCAATGGATTATTGGATCTGATTTTAGATATGGTTCTTATCATCAAACTTATTTTTCTATCAGTGCATGGGGCCCTTATACTGATAATTTTAAAGACACTTTCCAATATCAAAACGCATTGTATACATCTTTGCTAATTCATTCTGACAACAATAAATGGTTATTGGAAATGGGAGGACGCTATAACAAGCAATCTCGATACGGAAGCAATACGACCTATACCGTAAGCCCTTCGTTTAAAATAGATGCACAAAATCGTTTGATAGCAAGCGTTTCGACAGGATTTAAAGCACCTTCGCTTTATCAATTAAGTTATAATAGCAATTTAAAGCCAGAGAACTCCTTTAATACAGAATTCGGTATTGAACATAAATCCAATGCTGTTTTTGCAAGAGCCGTTTATTATAATCGAACGATTGACAATGGAATTGATTACAATTATATTGATTACAACTTTTTTAATTTCATTCAACAAAAAGTAAATGGAATTGAATTAGAATTGAATTGGAAAGCATCCGCCAATCATCATTTTTCGGCAAACTATACTTTAATGAATGGCCAAGAAACCAATCAAAATAGAGTAACCACTACCGATACCGTTACTTACAACTATTTATTAAAGCGTCCTAAACATAGCGGAGGTATAAGCTGGCAATACAAAGTGAGCCCTAAATTGGACATTAGTGTAAGTGCAAGATATACAAGCAAGCGTTATGATGTAGGTGGATATGCAGCTCCTGACGTTATGCTAAACTACTATACAATCGTAAATGCCCATGTCACTTACAAATTAAATAGAAGATGGATGTTATTTGCGGATGGCCAAAACCTCGGCAATGATCATTTCCAAGAAATTAACGGATACAATGCCATGGGCAGGAACATTATGATAGGTATTCGATTACGTTAATACACCCTACTTAATTTTGATAGTTAAAAAAGCTTTGTATCTTCATACAAAGCTTTTTTTATGGAATTCCATTTTGATGAATTAGTCACCGTTATTTTTACTTTGTTTGCCGTTATTGATATTGTGGGTTCGATCCCTTTGTTAATATCGATGAAAGAAAAAATGGGTGGAATAAAATCATTCAAAGTGACGCTGATTTCAGGGGCATTCATGATTGCTTTTATGTTTTTAGGTAAGCCCTTTTTAAAAGTATTGGGATTGGATGTAAAATCATTCGCTGTTGGTGGATCGATTGTGATTTTTTTATTGGGATTGGAAATGGTATTGGGTCATGAAATATTTAAAGGCGATAAAGATGCGCATTCTGGAACCGTTGTTCCTATTGCTTTTCCTATTATTGCAGGAAGTGGAACCCTTACCACTATTATGTCTTTAAAAGCCAACTTTGAAGAAGTATATATTTTGCTGGGCATTGTTGCCAACCTTGCCATTATTTATATTGTATTAAAATCCCTTAGCTGGATTGAGAAATTATTAGGGCCAGGTGGTTTATTGGCTGTGCGTAAATTTTTTGGCGTAATCCTATTAGCCATTGCAGTGAAGATATTCTCAAGCAATGTAGGGGCGTTGAAGCACTAATGCTTTTATTAATTAGTACCCCAAGTAAATAAAAGTATTTACGGATAAGCTTTGCGGCGTAATATCTAACGCTGTACCACTACCCCCTGAAGAAACTGTTACTGTATGTGCATGTGCACCATTGGTTGTAGTTGAATTTGTACTTCCCCAAGATCCACCCCACCAGGTATTACCAGATCCATTGTTATAAGTTTGATCTCCATTAGGTCTAGAGAATGTATGTGAGTGATCGCCATTTGTTGAAGTAGTAGCAGTAGGAAAATTGATATTGGGCAGATTGGCTTGTGAAATAGTTTTACTATTGCTACCCGTCACGGAACCTATTGTGGTTCCATTTTGAACTAAGAATGCATTATTTGCATTGGGTAAATTTGTTCCAATCCCTAAACTAGTAGCTTGAGTTTGTTGTGAAGAAGACAATGTGGACTTAGCTCTTCCATCTAATTTAATCCAACCATTATGATCGGCGGTTTGAAAACCCGTTTTGACATCACCATAATTAAATTGATTAAATGGTGCATTTCCAGAAATCACTTGCGCTTCAAACCATGGATAGGAACCTGTTGTACTAAAATCACCACTTCCTCCTAAAGAAGTTACAAAACCACTTGTTAGAATTCTATATGAAATTACTGTTTGAACTGTTGTAGTTATAATAGCTTCAGACAAGCCCATTGATGACGAATATCCGGCAGCATCCCCAGGCGCATAAATTGCAGACAAACTACCTAACCAGGATGAAGCGGTTTCATTATACCAAGAAAATGCAGGTCTTGAATTTGCCCCATTGCTCATTAATGTTGGCACTTGAGCCAATAAACGATAAGTCCTTCCTGCAGCCAACGTAATTTGACCAGTAGTAGTATTCAAGGACATTTCTTGTCCAGCTAAATTATCAACTTGTGTGAAAACCACCGTACCACCAGCAGCTATTCCTGTAGTTTGACCAGAGGATCTTGATCCGCGCAATATAGATGCACTCACTCCAGATCCACTCGCTGTTGAAATGGTTGCCCAACTTGTTCCATTCCAATAATAATACCCCGCAACAAGCCCAGCATTATTTCCTGTATTGTAAACTAATAACCCAGTGGCAGGATTTGAAATGGTCGTATTATCTGTTCCACTTGTTAAAGTAACACGAGGTGGTAAAAATCCTTTATTGGTTGCACTCACCTCCAACTTTGCAGAAGCATCGGGTGTGCTGGTACCTATACCTGTTTGGGATTTTGCTATAAAAACCATGCACAAAAAATAAAATAAGATTCCTAACTGTTTCATTTTAGCAACTTTAAATATTTTTAAATAGTACCTCTTTATTAAGATAGCAAAGTTATAATAATCTTTCAATGGAGATGAAGTTGTTAAGATAACTTGGACCCACCATGAGTGTAATTCTATAAAATCTTGAATTCGTCGTATCTCTTAAAAAATAATTAGCCACATCCCCACTTTGAGCAAAACCCCAGGTTGTGCCTAGGTGAGCAAAAGTTGAATTTATATTTTGAGTAACATCCGAAAAATAGGTAAAAGCATTTGTACCTGATGCACCATTATAGCTAGTATAAGCTGTTACCATTCCTGTAAATGCAGTACCTGTTGATTTTATTTGCAAACTTCTTGCTAATCCATTAGGAGCCATTTGAACTTGTATATCCCCAAGCGTAACAGGCACACTTTCATTCACAAATGCTGCTGCTTTTATCGCAACATTCCCACTTGGATCGGATAAATTAATTTTACCTGTCACATTCACATTTCCAGTAACATCTAAAGCTTGTGTGGGTGCATTATTACCTATCCCCACACTTCCAGTTGTATTGTAGGTATTTGTTCCTGAGAGTATCCATGGATTGATAATTGCTGAGGAACCGATTTGTTCAATGGTAGCATAGGTATAATTGGGAACTGTTTTAGCACTTGTAGTTGAAAAAACTACATTTAAAGTAATGGTAGTATTTACAGTAGGCGTATACACAATATCTGTTATCCCATTACCTGTAGCTGCAGTCCCATAATTGGTGCTAAGAATTAATGCCCTATTCCCTAATATATCTCCAGCCGCATTTTTCCATGCAATATCTATTTCAGAAGAACTTGCATTGGAACCATCTAAGGAAACACTTCCTGTTAATCTATAGGTTTTACCAGCAGTTAAGGTGAAATTCCCATTGGATGAATTATAAGGAATGTTCCCACTATTGATGGTATTGAAAACAATATTATCTCCAGTATTAACCGTTTGTATTGTTGTTCTATTTACCGAAACATAATCCACTGTTTGTCCTGTTACTGGTAAATTTCCTGCAACAAGTTTATAATAAACTCTATCAAAATCACCTGCATCTCTATTACCTGTTGTAGTTACATATACATTATAAGTCGTACCAGATTGAAGATTCGCTTCGACCTTCCCATTGTACTCTACATGCACCGTATTGTTTATACTATATTGAGAATCGACAGCTAGTACAATGGTACCTTGTCTAACTTTAAATGTAATAGAAGCACTTGAAAATCCAGTACTTGAAAAATCAAATAAATATCTGCCAGAAACTGGAACTGTAAATTTATAGCCTGTAGCATTTGCAATGGTACTATCGGCGGTAGCATTAGAATAGGACTTACTATACAACTTTACCATATCCATTGACGTCACTCCATTTCCCGCTGAGGTAGCCGTAGCAATGGTTGCCCAGTTGGCACCATTCCAATAATAATAACCTGCCTGTAAGCCGACTGATCCTAAATTATAAACTAATAAACCTTCAGCTGGCGATGCAATAGTGGTGGCATCTGTGGCGCTTGTTAAAGTTACACGGGGAGGTAAAAATCCTTTATTGGTAGAGTACACATCCAACTTTGCAGATGCATTAGGCGTGGTGGTACCAATACCGGTTTGTGCATTCAAGTGTAAATTCAACGCAATCAACAATCCTATTAATAATAATTTCTCTTTCATTTAAAAGTACTTTCTTTTTGAATTTTTATATTCTCATTTTCATTCTTTCTTAAATTTTACCTTACCCAATACCAAATGATGCCTGGATTTTGATTGGGTGTACCACCTGTACCTGCATCAGAAATCCATGGCGAGGGAGAATAGTAGCTATTGTTCGACAGCAATGTACCCCACCAATTGGCAGTTCCAGATGAAAGCGTGATAAATCCTGTTCCAGAACCCGCTGTAGAACTATACCAAGGCATCCTTTGTTGCATACCATTATTACTACCAACATAACTCCAATTTCCAAACATGGTATTTAAAGTTACATTGGTTTGTGTATTATCGGTATTAACAAAACTATAGTTGCCATTGGCTGTCCAAATACCTCCATAATTTCCTCTACTGCCCGCATCTATCATATACTGAAATCCACTTGTACTTTGTTTGATATAATCTGCCCATCCTATGATTGAATAACTTGCAGTTGAAGTACTTGTGACATCGGCAGTAACTGTAAAGGGAATTTTGGTGTTGTAAGCAATTGCATTAGCATAAGTCCAAACCGAATTAGAAGAATTTTTCATAATCAATGTCCACCCTCCTCCACTTGTTGTCATATCTGCATATATTTTAGTAGGCACCCCTCCATTGATATTGGCATTTTTGATCCAATAAAATCCATCTGTTGAATTCGGATAATCTTTTTTAATTTGATAAGCACTGGTAGAAGCAGTACTGGGACTTAAGCCATCGTTTTCGGCATAAAATTTAGCGCGGTAGGCGTTATAATTATTAGTAATTTCTTGTTGTGTTAATTCTCTTTTATAAATCTTAAAATTGGATACTTGAATATTCATCAACCATCCTAAATCATTGCGCCAACTTGCAATTCTTCCAGCACCTGCATTAAAAGTTGCATTGCTTGCATTAAATGTTCCCAGCAGTTGTGTTAATGATTGACTCACTCCATCTACATAAATTTTATTATTTGTTAGTGTTCCGGAATTCATAACAAATACTAGATGCTTCCAATAACCCACAATACCTAAATAGTTCACTTGAGTACTACTAATACCATATAAATCTCCAGCAGCACTGTTAAATCCAATATTACCTCCACTCGTCCACGCATCATACAATCCAAATCCAAAGTACATAGCACCACCAGGTGTTTTTAAGGAGTTGGTTTTAACCCACATCTCTACAGTTACCACATTCGTATTTCCAATATTCGCAGTAAAATCGGCATAACTACTACTACCATCAAATGAAATATTACCACCATTAGATGAATTATAGGTTGTTGATGTTGTAGTTACGTTGGATGCGTTAGTTGATAAATCATTCCATGTATTTCCTGTGCCACTATAACTTGATGTATTACCTGCATCTAAATTGAACACCAATCCCGAATTACTAAAACAAGTAATGATTACCGATCCATCTCCAGTATTGTTCATTAATCCAAATGAAGAAATACCGGATGTTGATTTAGTGGAGCCGCCTGCTCCACCACCGGTTGCGCCACCGCCTCCCGCTCCACTTCCACCACCAAAATATCCTCCTCCACCTCCACCACCACCATTCCATGTATTTACACCACCGTCGGATCCACCTGCACCACCACTAATATCATTTCCATTACTAGCTGCAGTTCCAGTGACTACATCAAATGCATTTCCTCCAACACCTACCGCTGATAAAGTTGCTCCATATCCATATTGATACCTACCACTTACTAAATAATTAGTAGTTCCCTCATTACCATTACTTGCAGTACCAGCAGATGTATTTGCTGCAGCTCCACCAGTATAATCCGTTCCTGTTGTAATACCAGCACCACCCCCACCTCCACCTGCAACTACCAATGCATTTGCATTTGCAGGAGTACTACTTGTAAACACACCCGACAATCCTCCTCCAGCTCCACCATAACTAGATACAACACTTGAACCACCATTGCCACCATATCCATATTTGGCAGTTGCTGATTGCCCGGGGAATCCTCCAACAACTATATATAAAACTTGGCCTGGTGTTACATTTAAAGTGGTTGTAATATTAGCTCCCGCACCACCAACTTGTCCTCTTCCACCAGTACCACCTTTTGCGCCCACTGCTTTTACTTGTATACTGGTCACTTTATTGGGCACAGTAAATTTTTGTAATGCACCCGTATATTTAAAGGTTAAGGAGTCCGTCAAAAATGGCTTGCGCACCGCTAAATTTTGAAATGCAATTTGCGCATTCGAATCAATCGACGTAAAAAAGATAAATATGAAAATGAGTTTGCGCATTTTAAAAAATACTATCTCCAAATACAAAACCAGTAGTTGTTGTATTCATCACTAAACCAATCACACTATTAGTAGTTCTAGTACTATTCCCATTTGCAGAGTTTAAAGTGACTCCAGTTCCTGCTGCCAGAATAATTTGACCAGCACCTCCTTGAATAAGTTGACAAGAAAATCCAACTGGTAAAGAATTGGGAACCGTAATGGTAACTGCAGATGCAGCACTAATTAAAAAGATTTTATTATTATCTGTATTTGCCAAATTGAATCCAACTGTTTTACTATTGTCAATAATTAATCCATTAGCAATAGCAATCCAACTTGTTCCATTGTAATAGTAATAGCCAGGTACAACTTTATAAGGATCCGTTGTAGTAGTGGCTGTATTGTAAACCAATAAACCAGCAGCCGGTGTGATGGCTGAACCTAAAGCATTCTTTATGGTTGTATTGTCGTTAGTTCCTGTTAATGCAACACGCGGAGGCAAGAAACCTTGCTTAGAAGAATTCACTTCTAACTTTGCAGAAGCATCGGGAGTTGTTGTACCAATGCCAGTCTGCGCTTTTACTATAGTACATGAAAATAGTATGATTACTATTAACCCGTGCTTTAATATGTTTAAATAGTTCTTCATTATCGGATATAAATTTCAACTCTTGCTGTCCTATTGATTCCGCCAAAATCTTGACAACAACCAATATAATCTCCAGCAGAATAACTTCCATAAGCCATGCCTATTCCTCCCGAAACATCATTAGAGCCTTCATCTCCATTTGGGAATAAAGCAAGTGGCGCATTTTCATTCCAAGAAAATCCCCATCTAATATTTGCATTCGAGGCATTGGTATAATTAAATCCATAAAACCTTACAGAGGTTTGTGAACTAAATACCCCTCCATTCCATCCTGAATAAGATTTTGCATCACCAAAAAATAATCTACTGGCGCTATAGAAAAAATTAACAGGTGTAATTCGTATGCCATTATTAAAATTATTCTGCAACCAACACCAGTTATTATAGGTGCCATTGGTATTGATACTTCCACCTGTTGTACTTGAATTAGTATTCCAAGGAATATCAGGCCATAATGCCATTATATCTTTTGCATAATAATAATTCATAGCTTCAAATTTGGCATCACCATCATTGCGATTTGTATTCGCTGGATTTAAGGTATTTATACTTGTCCAATAACTACTTGAATATGAAAATGTAGTGCCACGTGTCGCTTTCATCATCATCATCCAACCTCCACCATCAGTTGAAGTATTTAAAAGACAATAAAGTTGTGTTGGTCCTACATATGGTAGGTTAATCCAATACACCCCATCTGTGTGATTGTTAAATGCATTTTGAAGATACTGAGCATTCGGCGCTGCTTTTGCCGAAGTAGTACCGTCCATGTCGGGACTTGTAATTAATTCTTGTAAATTTTGTTTCCAACTTTGAAAATAGGTATTTGCTGGAAGTAAACTTGTATATGAACTTGGTGCTGTATTTTGTATAGGGGATCTCCAATAAAATCTTAAACCAAAACCACCAGCACCTTGTTGCATTCTTATAGTATAGGAATATGATTTTCCAGCAACAACAGAATAAGTGCCAGTATGTGTACCCAAAGCAGGAACTGCTTGACCTAGATAAGTGCCAATCACTGAATTTCCTTCAATAAGAAAATCACTTGCATCATCCGACTCTAAAGTAAAAGTATAGGTACCAGTTTCTTGCGGAATAAAAGTGCCCTGTATTTTAAATGCAAAATAATTTCCACTATTAGGAATATTAATTCCAATTGAACTTAATTCACCAGTTGATTGCCAATCTAATATACGTGAAGAGTTTGTTCTTCCTTGTTGATATAATGTGGTGTTTGAATTTGCATTGCTAAAAATATTATCCATGTCAGATTTACTTGCAGCCACTACAGGGTATTGATTTGCAGAACCATTACCTGCTTGTGTACTATACACCCAATAATCAAATTGAACCTTAGGCTGTTTTTGAATTGAATGAAAAGGAGTTAACACTTGTGCATGTACAAGGCCAACCATTAGCATTCCTATTAAAAAAAACAGATTTTTCATTCGTATTAATTTGACATATCACCCGAAGAAATATAAACACCCGAAGCAATGCATACTAGCGTTAATATGGAATACTGCCCAGCTGTTTTGGTGAAACCATACCTATTATATATAGTAACACCCGATGCAGTTAAACTTACTTGCCCAGCTCCTTTTTGAACAATCAAACAGTTAAATCCAACAGATAAGGAAGGCACTGTAACTGACACACCCGTTGCACTATTAATAGTAACTACTTTGCCATTATCGGAATTCGTTAATGTATATGCACTACTCTGATCATTCATTACAGATCCAAAATTTGCAATGGTACTTGTAGTTCCATTTCCTGTAATTGTATTTGAAGTACTTGATCCTATTAAATTGATCCATGCTGATCCATTATAATAATAATATCCTGGAATAACATTGTTAGGTGCAGAACCTGCTGTATTGGTATTGTAAACAATTAAGCCTGTAGCAGGTGATGCGATAGTGGCTACATCAGTTGTACTTGTTAATGATACACGAGGTGGCAAAAATCCTTTATTGGTTGCAGTCACATCTAATTTTGCCGAAGCATTAGGCGCAGTGGTGCCAATACCAGTTTGTGCATTGGCTTTCATTAATGCACAACTTGCTATAAATATAAATAGTATTTTTTTCATTTTATGATGATTTTTTAGAGCCCATGTCTTGACTTGGTCTGATTAAATTTTGAAGTTATTTCCGTTTGAGTTAATTCTCTATTATAAACCTTGAAAAAAGTCATATACATATTTTGAGGGTAACTATTATTAAATGTCCAACCCCCAATTCTTCCGGTTCCATTACTAAAATTAATATTTGAAGTACTTTGTGCACCTTGAATCTGACTTAAACTTTGAAGCACTCCGTTAATATAAATTTTGTTACTTAAATACGATCCTGTGTTAATAACAAAAGTGTAATGCTTCCAAGTATTCAATAAACCCAAATTTGTTACCTGAGTTGTTGTTAATCCATATTGATCCCCTGCTCCTGAATTAAATCCCAAAGCGCCACCAGCAGTCCAAATATCATATAGGTTAAACCCCCAAAACATGCCTCCACTTAATGCAGTTGGAAAAGCCCACATTTCAATTGTTAAAGTAGTGGCTCCGTTTAAGTCAAAAGAAAAATCTGTAAATCCACTTGCTCCTCCATTATAATAAATACTTCCACTCGCCGCCGCATTATAAGTAGCGCCTGCTGCATTCGTAGCAGTTTTTGCAGCACCAGAAATATCATACCAAGTGTACCCAGATCCTGGATAGCTTAAAAAATTATTTGAGGCATCTAACATTAACTTCAAATCATAGTTGGATTTTTCTCCAAGGTAAATTTGATTAATTTCTCCAGCTGAAAGTGATGATGAATAATATTTAACATCGCTTAATAAAAAACTTCCAGCAGCTCCCGAACCCATGTTGGTCACATTGTCATACCCTGCAATAGCAAAGTACTGCGATGTAGTTAATGATGACATTGCAGGTCCATCGCGAGTGTAGGAACTTGTACTAATTAAAGAACCGTCTAAATATGCAGCAATACTATTTCCAGTATAGGTTAAAACAACATGATGCCAAGAATTTAATGAAATAGCTGAAGCTGATGATATGATTCCATTTTTAGGCCATACGGAAAATTTCAGATACCCATTAACCATTTCTATATCTGCGGTATGATAGGAACTTGCTATAACAGTTGAATTTAAATCATCTAACACTATACCATTTAATGAAGTAGGATTAAACCATAAGCTAATGGTAAAAACTCCTGTTCGTGTCGAACTGGACACAGGTGCATAATAATTCTTGAAATCACCCATCATTAAATATTGTGCATTTGAAGCTGAAAATTTGATATAGCCTGGATCCGGATAAAAAGTTGGGGTTCCTACAAGTGTTGCAGGTAAATTTAATCCTGTTGTACTTACTACACTTGTGGTAGAACCTGTAAAGCTCGTTGGGTTTGCAAAATTATAATCAACAATCAAATTATTTTTTGAAACAGTATTTGGATAGGCCGGGCCAAAGAATTGAGCTTGAACAAATTGAGCTAGAAATGATAAAATAAATAAAATTGTATACTTCATTTTAATTACTTAGTTCTCCTGAAATTACAACTACATTACTTCCCAAGTGCAAAATTGTCACTAAGGCATTTTGCCCGATTGATTTTGTATAGCCATTTCTATTCACTGGAGTTAATCCACTTCCAGCAAAAGTGATTTGTCCTGTACCACTTTGGAATATCATACAATTAAATCCATCAGGCAAACCTGTAGGGATGGTTATTGTAACAGCAGTCGCAGATGTCATATTTATTACAGATCCATTATCTGATGCAGCCAAAGTAAATCCTGTACTTTTTGAGTTTACTAAGGCGCCAAATCCAGATAATTTTGAACTCGTTGCATTACCTCCAATTAAGTTCCCAGTTGTTGAAATATTACCTGTTGTAAAACTAATATCATTACCAGTTTTTGTCCAATCAGTATTTATCCTTAACCAAGCAGGTGTTGATGATGTTCCCGTATTCACATAAAAACCAATTACCCCATCAGTCTGATAAACCATCAATCCATTAGCTGGTGAAGTAATGGCTGAACGCTGTGCATTTGTCATACGTGGCACTAAAAAGCCTTTGTTTGAAGAGGTGATATCCAATTTTGCAGACGCATCTGGTGTATTGGTACCAATACCAGTTTGAGCAACAGTTTTTGTTACAAAAAATAATAAGATTATATAAATACTATGCTTCATCTGAATTATTGTTTAATTAAGAGTCCTAAACGCATTGATGGATGCCCATACCAATTAGTAGGAGTTACTCTTACATATTTCGCATATTGCACTGTTGGGAATAAAGTATTAACAAGTGTAGTTTGGTCGGTATTTAAATTGGCATTGGTGAAAATAGTTGTCCAATTGTTATTGTCTAAACTAACTTCCACATTGACTTGTGTAACCCATTGAGCCATATTTTGCCTTCCTTGCGTTACAATCCCAGTAATGTAAACAGGAACAGGATAAATAAGCGTTAATGAATGACCTTGAGATGCAGCAGCTGCAGACCAACTTTGAATTGAGTTAAGCCAAGGTGTATAATGACCATAAGTTCCACTCCAATAAGCAAACGCATCATTATTCCAAACATCAGAAGCACTCCAATATAATGGGGTGTCATTGGTTGATGGACTATGCGTAATAGTATTAGTAGCACTAGATGTACCAGGCTTCCATTTGCTAGTTGCATCTGAAAATACTATTTTACCAGTTCCACTCATAATAAGTTTATTCGTATTTATACTAGTAGCAGTGTTAATTGTTACAGTATGCCCATCATTAATTTGCAAACCTCCAAAAGCATTTCCAATATTAGATATGGTAGTACTATTCAAACTATTTGTTGATGATAATGAAAATGCCATATCATTATTATGAACAACATAACTAGCATACACCCCTGTATAATCCGACCCAGACGGATAGTCAGCGCTTATTTCTACTAAATAACCACTTACACTTCCACTATTTCCATCTGCCAAATCATTCCAACAAGTTGCACCACCCGATTTAGCTACTACACAATCTTCCCCATTCCTTGATCCATCGGAATTGTTCGGTTCTCCTGAACACCAATTAGCATATTGTCCTGAAACAGTTATCCCAGTTGAGGCATATGCAGTATAGGTTGAATTGGTAATTCCTGATACAGATGTATTCCAAAAATTAGTGTTTGCTTCTGGACCCGCATCATATACCCATCTTCCTTCATTAGCAGCATCAGACATGGCTACCCAAATATTATTATTGGATATATTATTATTGATAAAATCATTTTCGGATTGAGAGGTAATTGTTGCTAAATAAGGCGTCTTACCTTTAAATGAAGCTTGAGCTGATGCTCCCGCTTTCGCATTGGTATAAGTAATTGATCCACTTATAAATTTATAAAAGTGTTTATTCGTTGGATTGTAAACATAACTAGCATCATATTGAGAAACTTCAACATTAATTCTCACTGCAGTTTTAGTAGCACCCATAGAAATTGTCATGGCAGCAAGTGCGTTATTAATATTATCTCTAGTTCCATAAAATACAATGCTTGAAACATTCGTCCAAGATAAATAACCATAATTACGTGTCAACCCCGTAGTTGTTGGAAAACTTAAAGTTGCACCATTAACATAATCTAAACTTATACTAACTAATAGATTATCTGAATTGTTTGCCCAGTTCACTACAAAACCAGCAGCATTTGTATTACTTACATTTGCCTCAATTGTTAATGGGGCTGGCGCAGTAATCATTTGACCAAAAGAAGTTACTGTCATTAAAAAAAAAGAAAAAATAAATAAACACTTCATCTCTTACTTATTTTTTGATTTACTCAACTTATTTACTTTTAAGCTCAAACTGTCTATTTGTTTTTGTTGGTCCTTAATGGCTTCAACTAACAATGCAACTAGCTTATCATATTTTACCGAACGATATTCTTCCTTAGATTTATCTTTTGAAACGATTTCTGGAACAATTTTTTCAACCTCTTGGGCAATAAAACCAAGTTCATCTTGTGCACCAAAATCTTTTTCTGGAAAAGCTTTTTGATTCCAATTAAAATATACACCTCTTAATGATTTTACTTTATCCAAAGCATTTATCACTGGTCGTATATTGGTTTTAAAACGAATGTCCGAAGTGCCTGCAACCGAGTTGGCAGTAATGTCTCCATTTACATATAATTTAGTAGTAGGATTATTGGTACCAATTCCAACATTTCCATTTTCTAATATATTTATTCCATTGGTTTCCGTAACGCCACTAAATAATCTTAGTCTTGCATTTGTAGCAGTGGTTCCATATTGATCAATAGTCCAGTCAAGTACGCTATTTGTTAAAGATTTTTTGATAGTGATTTGCCCTCCCTCATTGGATGAAGTTTGTGGATTCAAAGTAATTTCTCCAGCAACAGTTCCGGCTGCATTACCAACTGTCAATGTGGATATTGGTGCTACCGTTCCAACTCCAACCCATCCTCCATTTGGATTTAATGCTAAATAATAAGATGTTCCATAGTTTGATTTTAACCTTGCCTGTATCCATGAAAAAGTAGATGTTGAACTTAATCCAAAATCCAACACATGCGAACCCGAACTTGGACCCAATCTTAAATTTCCATTGGCAATTGCCCCAGAATTTGCAGGATCAGCAGTAGACGTTACAACTTCAAATTTATTTACAGGCGCATTTGTACCAATACCAGTCTGGGCACTCGCTTTCACCAAAACACAACTTGCTAAAAATATTAATAGTAGTTTTTTCATTTTGTTTTTCAATTACTAAATATTAGAACAATGCTCTAAATGCTATCCATTGTGTGCCGTCCGAAATAACTTTTATCCAATTGTTTGCTGGCTCTATCCCAATATTTGCAGTCGTAGCAGATGTTGTTGAATTATCTTGAACAATAAACTGACCGCTTGTTGTTGCAATAGCTACTGAATAAGCACTCAAGTTTTTAATTGTAAACTCTTTGCCAGCAGCATTAGATGCGGTAGGCAAAGTAAATGTCAAACCTGTACCTGCACCAGAACCAACAATAACATAATTGTCATTAAGCGTTAGCGTATAACTTACTGTTTTAGTTACTAATGTTGAAACACCAGTTTGCCAAGTTGCACCACCATTCGCATCAGATGTTAAAACTTTACCAGCTGCAGCTCCTGTTGGAATAGTAACTGTGCTACTAAATGTAGCCGCTCCATTTACAGTAACAGCAGCTAGTGTTGTAGCACCAGTTACATTAACTGTAGAAGAAAATGTCGCAGCACCTCCATGAGCTGATGTAGAAGACAATGTTGTTGCACCTGTTACATTCACCGTAGAAGAGAATGTTGATGCACCAGCTGCTAATGTTGAAGACAAACTTAATGAAGTTCCAGTTGCAGCTCCAATTACAGGTGTTACTAAAGTTGGAGAAGTTGCAAATACTAAAGAACCCGATCCTGTTTCATCAGTAACTGCGGCATTTAAATTAGCGCTAGTAGGAGTAGCTAAGAAGGAAGCAACACCTGTTCCTAAACCACTAATACCAGTAGTTACTGGCAATCCAGTAGCATTCGTTAAGGTTGCAGAAGCTGGTGTTCCTAAAATTGGAGTTACTAAAGTTGGGCTTGTTGATAAAACTAAGCTTCCAGTACCTGTTGATGTTGTAACACCCGTGCCACCATGTGCTACATCGATGGTTGTAGCGCTCCAAGTACCACCAGTAATTGTGCCCACTGTTGCTAAATTAGAAAGTGAAGTTAATGTCGTATTTGAAGTTGCAGTTATATTTCCTGCAGTAGTAGCAGTTGTTGCATTTGCTGCATTACCTGTTGTATTTTGGTTTAAGGTTGGAATAGCATTATAAGTAATTTCTTTAGTAGTGGTGTTATAAAATAAGAAGGAAGATGTAGATGCATTGTTTACAGGATCTACATAAAATCCAGAAGCTGCAGGATTTAAACTCGTTCCACTTGCATTTAAGGCAATGCTATTTGCAGCTTGCGAATTTCCTGCAAACGCACCAATCGCAACACTATTTGCACCTTGTCCATTTTGACCAGCTGCATATCCAATAGCAACTGCTGCATCAGCTTGAGTACCACTTTGTGCAGCATTGCTTCCAATTGCAATAGAATGTGCTCCTTGTGTTCCACCTCCGGCCACATAACCGATTTTAATATTTGATCCGTTGGGGTTAAAATAGTCTGTTCCAGCAACCGCTGCACTTACTACACCTGCTCCATTCGCTTTTAATAATCCACTCACTGTGCCTGCACCACCTAAATTGCTTCCAATTACGGAGCCACTCCAAGTACCAGATGTAATTGTTCCCACGCTTGTTAAACTTGAACTCACCACATTACTTGCAAGCGTAGTTCCCGTCAATGTATTCGCATCTGCAGCAATCGTAATATTTGAACTACCATCAAACGCAACTCCATTAATATTTTTAGTTGCAGCTAATTTAGTTGCTGTAGAAGCGTTTCCTGTAACATTACCAGTAAGTGGCCCAGTAAATCCAGTTGCATTAACAGTTCCGCTTGTTACAACACTTGTTACACTAGTATTACCTAATTGAATTGTATTGTTAGCATTTACAATTGCTCCATTACCAATAGCAGTTGCATTACTTAAATTATTTGAAGCAACATCTGCGCCATAACCAATTGTAGTAATATAGCTTCCATCTGTATTTGATTGACTTGCATTTTCTCCAATGGCGATATTATAACTACCATTATTATTTCGTAAAGAAGAATATCCCACTCCAACATTATGACTACCGGAGGTATTATACCTAAATGATTCTGAGCCTATCGCTAAATTCTTAACACCTGATGTATTTTGCATTCCCACATTTTGGCCAAATACCATATTATCTGATCCACTAGTATTATATATTAATGTGTTTGCATTACCAAATACAAAATTAGAACTTACGGATCCGCTACCTAATCCAATTTTGATTCCATTAACGTTTATGTCACTATTAAATGTCTTAGCCCCAGCAATAGTTTGAGCTCCTGTTGACAATAAACCTGGATTCGTTCCGTCTGCAGCAGCAAATGTTAATGTGGTTCCACTTATGGTTCCTCCATTTGCGTAAGCAGTAGACGTTGTATAAGTTAATGTGTTTACACCTGCAGTAATACCAACGGTTCCTGCAGCTGTTAATCTACCTTTGCTATCCACTGTAAATGTTGGAATAGCGGTTGATGATCCATAACTTCCAGCAGTTACTGCAGTATTTGTCAAAGTAGCACTACCTGTTACATTGGACGTTCCATCAAATGCACCACTTGTATATGTTACATCTCCTGTTGTTGAAATAGTTCTTCCAGTAGCTAAACCTGTTGCGGTTCCTGATAAAGTTCCAGTTAAGTTTGTTGAACTTAAACTTGTTAATCCGGTCACTGAAGTTACCGTTCCGCCTAACGTCATTGTAGTGGCGCCTATAGTAGTTGTACTATTTGCTAATTTATTATTTGCAATAGCCGTACCACTCCATGTGGCACCAGTAATATTTCCAGTAACATTTAAGTCACCAGTGATATTTGAATTGCCAATAAAGTTTGTTGTACCGCCAACTTCTAATTTATATCCATTATTAGTATATGTACCACCCGTTTGTATTGTTACATTACCATTTCCCCAAAATCTAGTTGACTCAACATTAGCATTTGGAAAGAAAGATAAAGGTTTGTTTCCGCCGTCATCAGTTGAAATTTTTCCAGCACTAGTTCCTGAACCAAGCACTAGATCTTGGAACGTAAAAGTTTTACCTGCTGCAGCCAAATTACCCACTGAAGTTATATAAGATGAACCGGCCCAAGTACTCAATGCCGTATTTTCAACATTGTTTAATCCTAAATTAGTTTTTGCACCCAAAACTGTTGATGAACCAGTTCCTCCGTGTGCCACATCAATTGTGCTTCCACTCCAAGTACCACTTGTTATTGTACCAACACTTGTTAAACTTGAAGCAGTTACATTACTTGCTAGTGTAGTTCCTGTTAAAGTATTTGAATTTGCAGCAATTGTAATATCTGCACTACCATCAAATGCAACTCCGTTAATGTTTTTAGTTGCTGCTAGTTTTGTTGCTGTACTTGCATTTCCTGTAACGCTACCTGTTAAAGGCCCTGTAAACCCAGTTGCAGAAATAATACCACTTGTTACAACGCTTGTAATACTACTATTACCTAATTGTATTGTATTACTTGCGCTGGCAATTGCTCCATTACCAATAGCTGTTGCATTGTTTAAGTTATTTGCAGAAACATCAGCACCAAAACCTATTGCAGTATTGTTTGCGCCAGTTGTATTAGTGGTTAAAGAACCCGCACCTAAAGCTACGTTATTCCCACCTGTTGTAGTACTACCTAATGCTTGACGACCAACTGCAACGTTATAAGAAGCCGATGTATTTGCAACTAATGCTGACGATCCCAATGCTGTATTATACCCACCTCCTATATTACTATACATTGCAGATAAACCTATACCTGTATTTTCTGAGCCTGTTGTATTGTTATGCATTGCATCTTTTCCAATCGCTGTGTTATAAAAGCCTGTTGTGTTTGATCCTAAAGAAGCATTTCCAAAAGTAGTATTTGTAGCAATTTGTCCATTTCCTAATCCAGCTGTAATCCCATTTAAGGATATATCTGAATTAAATGTTGTTGTATTACTAAAAGTTTTTGCTCCAGCAATTGTTTGGGCAGATGTTAGATCCACAAAATTCTTTGATGTAGATCCTGTACCACCGTGCGCAATATCAATTGTTGTAGCACTCCAAACACCACTTGTTATAGTTCCCACACTTGTTAAACTTGAACCAATCACTGTTGATTTTAAAGTTGTTCCTGACAATGTGCCTGCATCAGCAACCACAGTGATATCTGCGCTACCATCAAATGCAACCCCGTTGATATTTTTAGTAGCAGCTAGTTTTGTTGCAGTTGCCGCGTTACCAATTAAATTACCAGTCACATCACCTGTTACATTACCTGAAAAATTAGTTGATGTAACAGTGCTTAATCCTGACAAAGTTGAAGTAGTTGCACCTAATGCAATATTTGTTGACCCAATTGTTAAAGCACTATTTGCTAATTTATTATTTGCAATAGCAGTTCCACTCCAAGTTGCACCAGTAATATTTCCAGTAACATTTAAATCACCAGTTATTGAAGAATTGCCAGCAAATTTAGTAGTACCTCCCACTTCTAATGTATAACCATTATCTGTATAGGTTCCTGCATGTTGAATAGTTATATTTCCACTTGGCCAAAGTCTTGTTGACTCTACACCGTATGCAGGCATGAAAGAGATATATTTATTATTTGCGTCCGTTTGAATTTTTGCTCCATTAGGAGTTCCATATCCAAGTGTTAAATCTTGAAACATAAAAGATTTTGCTATTGCTGATATATTTCCAACCGATGTGATATTTGTTGAACCTGTCCATGTACTTAAGGCAGTATTTTCAACATTGTTTAATCCTAAATTAGTTTTTGCTCCAGTTACAGTTGACGATCCTGTACCACCATGTGCAATATCTATAACCGATGCACTCCAAGTTCCAGTTGTAATAGTACCTACTGTAGTTATATCAGTACCAACTAATTTTGAAGCAGTTACACTTCCAGCCAATTTTGAATTGGTAATACTTCCATCTGCAACACCACCCGAAGCCAACTGCCCATCTACATAATCTTTTACCGATTTTACACTAGGATATTTTATATCTGAATTTGCATCTGTAGTAACGCTTGTAGACTTATTTGAAACTGCTTCAGCTCCTAAATTTGTTAATGCACCTATTGCTGTTGTTGCACCAGTACCTCCATGAGCAACATCAATTGTTGTTGCACTCCAAATTCCTGAAGTAATCGTTCCTACACTTGTTAAACTTGAACTCACCACATTACTTGCCAATGTTGTTCCAGTTAAAGTATTTGAATTGGCAGCAATAGTAATATCTGCACTACCATCAAATGCAACTCCATTAATATTTTTAGTATCTGCTAATTTAGTTGCTGAACTTGCATTACCCGTAACATTACCTGCTAATGCACCTTTAAACCCAGCAGCGGTTATGATACCACTTGTTAAAACATCTGTAATACCTGAATTACCTAATTGAATGGTGTTACTTGCATTTACAGTAGCTCCATTTCCAATAGCAGTTGCATTTGTAATTCCAGTTGAAGCTATATCAGTATGATAACCTAATAAAGTGTTATTTGATTCTGTTCTTATTGTACTACCAGACGCACTACCAATTACTACGTTTCTTGATCCTGATGTTGAACTCTGCATAGTGGTAACGCCCAAAGCAATATTTTCAGATGCTCCATTACTATACTCTAATGCACTAGATCCTATTGCAATATTTGAAATCGATGATTGGCTCAAATACATTGTATTCGATCCAATTGCAACGTTATTATTACCTAAGTTTTTTTGTAAAGCTTGATAACCAATGGCAGTATTGCCACTACCAGTAGTATTATCAGTAAGTGCTGCGAAACCCATGGAAGTATTAGAGTTCCCCGTTGTACCACTTACTTGTCCTTGATAACCAACTGCAACATTTCCGTTATCTCCAGTATTATTCGCTAATGCACTATACCCTAATGCAGTATTAAAGATACTTCCTCCATTTCCTCTTCCTACTCTTATTCCAAAGAAATAAGCATCATTATTAAATGTTTTATCCCCCGCAAATGTTTGTGCCCCAGTTGTCACCACCCCGCCGTTATTCGCGTCGGCCGGTGTCAATGTAAGTGCAGTACCATCGATGGTTGCACCATTGGCGTTGGATGTAGATGCGATAGCTGTTACAGTATTTACACCAGCAATAATAGAGGTAGTTGTTGCATTGATAATTCTACCTTTACTGTCAATGGTTAAAGAAGGAATGGCAGTTGAAGATCCATAGGTTCCAGAAGCAACTCCACTGTTTGCTAAAGTAGCAACACCAGTTACATTCGCACTACCATCAAATCCATTACTTGTATATGTAATGTCACCAGTTGTAGAAATTGTTCTTGGCGTTCCCAAAGCTGTTGCTGAAGTTGCATTGCCTGTTACATTACCAGTAAGATTACCTGTAACATCTCCAGTTACATTACCTGTTAATGGACCTGCAAATCCAGTAGCAGTAACCGTTCCATTCACATCTAATGCTGTTGATGGATTTGATTTGCCTATTCCAACAAAACCATTAGATTGTTTCAAGTATAATTGATTCATATGTCCATTAGGATACGTACCTAATACTAAATCCTTGGGTGTGCCAGTTAATGCATCAGAATATATTCTTACATAATTTCCACTTCCGTCCAAAATAATGCCTCCATTTGCATCTACTGTTCTAAATGAAGCTCTGCCAACTACATCAAATTGAGTATTCAAACCGTTTCCAGGTGTACTTGTTCCAACACCTAAGCTTCCTGTTGTATTGTTCCAGAATAAATTAGAAGAAGTGCCCAATGCATTAGTTCCATTTCCAAAAGGAATATGGCCGGCAGTTACACTTGTTAATCCAGTACCACCATTCGCCACTGCAATAGTAGATCCATTCCATGTACCCGCAGTGATGGTTCCCAAAGTTGTCAAGGAACTTGATCCTGCTAATGGTGAAGCACCAATGGTATTATAGGAAATTGTTTTTGCTGCTGAACCATCATAGGTAGATCCACTTGTTGCACCTGTACCACTGCTATTCATGGTTAAAGCATTCGCTGCAGCAGAAGCAATAGTAATATTTGAAGACCCATCAAATGCAACGCCATTAATGGTTACAGGTGTTGCAATTTTTGTTGCTGTTCCTGCATTGCCAGTAATGTTACCAGTTATTTTAGAACCACTCACGCTCACAATTTTGGCATCCGTCACATTGGCATCTGCAATTTTTGCTGTTGTAATAGCAGCAGTATTTATTTTAGTTGTTGTAATTGCATTTGCTGCAATTGTTGGTGCCGCAGCAGTGCCTGTTAAATCACCCGCTAATTGCAATTTACCTTTGGTAGTTGCATCGGCATCCGCAATGGTAGAGTTGGTGATTTGGCTATCCACATAAGTCTTTACCGATTTTACCGAAGGATATTTGGTATCAGATGCAGCATCCGAAATAATGCTTGTAGATTTATTGCTTGTCGTTTCTTTTGTTGCTAGTGAAGTAGTAACATCTGCTGAATTTGCTTTCAAGGCTAAGCTGTTATAAATACTAGTGCTATCAAATGTTTTTGCCTTTAATTGAGCAGGTGTTACATATACTGTTAAACTATCTGCTACATTTACTTTATTGGTTACTAGTGCATTTAAATTAGCAACTCTTGCATAACCCGATAACATTTTAACAGTATCTATACTGTTTAATTTAGTATCAAATCCTGCTACCGACCCAGCAAATAATGCATAGGGAACCGAACCAAAAGGGGTTGTTCCTAAATCAATCCAATCTTTTGTATAATCCCAGTTAGGAATGGGTGCAGTTGGTGTAATGGCAATTTTTAAATTCAAAAAGAAGGGCCCATTTCCCCACGGCACTGCATTTAAATTTGCAGCAGTTCCTCCAATTCTACTGCCTTGTCCAATACTAATGTTAAACACACCCGTTGCGTCAGTTGTAGTTTCATGTATCTCAGTTAATACCGCAGTACCTGTTGCTGTACTTTGTATTATACTGGATTGCACATAAATTTTTCTGTCCTTTGCTGGATTTGAAAAATTATCTCTAGCTACTGCCTGGAAATAAATTCCAGTTCCTGGGGTTTGGGCATTCGAAAATACAGGCAATGCAAACAATGCAAATAATAAAATGCTTGTGGAAAATTTGGGGAATTTGAAATTCATAATTATACCGTCTTAATTTCTAAAAAAATATTTTGTCTAATTCGCTTTTATAAACTTTATCGCATCTACATACTGAGTAGATTCAATTTTTATCACATAGGTGCCCGAAGCCAAATTGCTTAAATCAATTAACACCCCTTGGAAAAGAGTATAGCCTGTTTCTTTTCTGGAATACAACATTGCCCCCTCGGTATTCCAAACCGTCAAATTAAAATTATCCGACAAAGGAGGCGTATTGATAAACTTTACTTTGGTGGTCGTTCTTACCGGATTGGGAAATAACTTAATTCCTAAACTATTAAACTGTTGTGTTACTTCACAATTAACTGCAAAGTCTCCAAAACTTCTAACTCCTTTAAACACCGCAATACCAGTTTGTACATCAATACAATTGGCATTACTTTTAAAGTTAATAGCAGTGGCATTACTCGCCGACCCCGACAAAATCCCTACACTGCTCATCATAAACTGTTGCGCATGTGAAGTAGTTGCCATGAGAACTCCTAAAAAAATGATTAATTTTTGTTTCATTGTTTTGCACTAATGCTATTTCTGCGTACTGTAATAATATTGTGTTTTACCGGCGCTTGTGGTATTTTCTAAAACCATGTATTTATCGCCTAAGCTTACTACTTTGTAGTTGTAACTACTCACATTTCCGCCACCTGTTTTAGCTTGCACTTGAATTAACAATTGGCTACCTGGCTTCTCAACATAATAGGTACCTGTTAATCCATCAGAATCCGTTGTTGTTTTATTTTGTAAAAAATTAATAAAGTAAGTAGACTGGCCTACATAAGTTTTTTTAACTGTATTGGCTCCAGTTGTAACTAGCGCATATTCTAAATACCAAGTTTTATCTGCTAACATTTTATAGGATAAACTCACTTCAGCACCTGCATCTTGTTTAGTACATGCACTCAACAAAAAAACCATCATCAACATGGACAAAAATGTAGATCGTAAATTATATTTCATATTCATATTTTTTCTTTTTGAATTAGAACAAGTCGCTTGCCTTGATCATCATTCCAATTTCAAGTGTATTTAAATTTGTTTTGATTGGTGTTTTTGTAAATGAACTAAGCCCTTGCTTATAGTGCACGAAAAAAGTATATAATGACTGATTGTCAAACTCTAAACCAATGTCACCTCTCAAAATCATTCGATGGTAATTTGCATTCACCATATTGTCAGCGCTTTGACCAGATAATCTAGTATCTAAACTTGGTCCAGCAACTACATAAAACTTACGCTTTACAGTATCCCCAAAAACTAAAAGTTTACGATAATGTGCTGCCATACTTAATGTGAAAAATTGCTCGTCGGCTTTGAATTTTGAAAAAGTACCTAAAAAAGGACTCAAGGTACTAGTTGATTGATAATTAGTACCTGATGCAATTTTGTTTAAACTCATCGAAAAAGAATAATTATGCTTTTCCTTAAACTTACCGTCTACACGATATCCTATAAAATAACCAGGCTTATAAGCATCCTTGTTATAATCTGTTAAATCATAGTTGAAATTGGAATGATAATCTCCTACATCTACGTTTTGCTTAGACAAATTCATACCCCCCAACAAATAAGTTTCATTGTGGGTGAAGTCCACAAGGGTCTTTTTCCAGGTTTTATGAAACTGATTCTTAAATTTCACCATGGCCTTCTTAACATCATATTTTACATATGAACTATCCACTTGTTTCGGTTCTTTCACTTTTTTGACCTTTTTTACCAGTTCAGTATCTTTTTTAACTACAACTGTATCCGCTAAAGGAGCCGGAGTTGGTGTCACCGTTTTAGCAACACTCGAGTCTGAGGCAACCTTATGCTTTGTGGTTAACTTGGATACCGACTTGGTAATTGAAGATTTGAAACTATTTACTTTTTGAAAAAAAGAAGATTGGGCAACGCCCTTCATTTGGAAGGAAACCAATAAAATACCCAATAAGACACATTTAAATTTATTCATATTCGATTTTATTACAATTTCTTCGCAATCAATAGGTAATATGCCTTTTTGACATATAATAATAACTGTGCGCGGGCGCGTAAGTTAGTTCGAATATGGTAGGTGGGATTGAGAATTGAATCGAAGTTTGTACAACTTTAGAAAGTCGGACAAGAAAACCGAAATTATTCGATTTTATTCAGGTATTCTGAAGGCGTAATGCCCATTTTTTGCTTAAAAGAATTGAAAAAACTGGTTCTTGAACCAAAACCTGCTTGTTTGGCTAATGCGTCTAATGTCAAAATTTCACCCGTTCCGTTTTGAATCTGGTCAATGACATGGGCAATTTTGAGGTCATTTTTCCAAGTAATAAAATTTACTTTAAGATGTTCATTGAAAAAATAAGACAAATGATGCACAGGAATATCCGTGTCAACCGACATAATGGAGAGATTAAATTCGGTACTTAAATACGGTTTTTTTACAATATATCTTTCAACTTTCAATTTTAATAACTCTAGTTTTTCGGGGGAAATTTCAAAACTACGGGATTGCTTTTTAGCATCTTCGGCAATACCTAATTGCTCCTCTAATGCTTTATTTTGTTTAGTCGCAATCGCATAGTCTAATTGTGGTAATCCGTATAATATATTAGGAAAAAACAACAAGGATAAATTCAATAAAAACAAACTAGTAATAGTAGCATATAAAATAATAAAACTACTTTGTTCAGTGATATGAATATTGAAAGTGTAAAAAGATATAATTGTAAATAAAACAAAACCTAAATATAAAATGATTGAAATGACAATTAACAAAAGCAACCATTTGTAAATTAATTTTGCTTGTTGTGAAATATAATTTTCATTTAAACCCTTTCTGAATATAAGTATTACGCTAGCAATCACATATACAAATGCAAAAATAGGTCTAGTTAAAAAACTAAGCGCAGGTGGCATAAATAAATAATCCAAGTTCAAAAAATTCCTTGAATCCAACACTACCCTAGCTGCATATGCTAGTTTATAATCCCAGCTTTTAAAAAAGTAAGGAGTGATATTAATAAAAAATAATAACGCTGGAATAAAATGCAATAAATCAATCTTGTTTAACCTATGATCGTCTTTCAATAGTCCTCTTACATAAAAATAAAACAAAGGCCCAATCAATAAATAAAAGGGGGTAAAATGCACAAGCATTAATGCAATTAAATATTTGTTTCCAGAATATATGGTAGCATAATGCGCTAGTGAATAAGTATTATTAATGAGTAAAAAGAAAAATAAATAAATATTAGACTTATTGGACTGTCGCAAGTTAATAAGCAATAAAAAAGTAACAATAAAGCCTAAGATTGTTATATATAAAAGCATAAAGTTGAATCAATAGAATTTATCTATTGATTCAAAGTTAATGTAGAATAGATTCATTTTTATCAGCTATTTTTGCGCTAATGATCTACTTCATTATCAACCCCAATGCAGGCACCAATAAACAAAGCAATTACCATGCATTTGTTCAGCTTATAAAAGCAAATCCTGGTCATTTTGTATTGGAAACTACTCAGCCCTTGGAGGCTATTGAACTCACTCAAAAAGCAATCGCATCGGGGGCTAGCCGCATTATTGCTGTTGGCGGGGATGGTACGATTAATGAAGTGGCTTCCGCTTTAGTGGGTAGCCAAATTCCAATGGGTATTGTTCCTATAGGTTCGGGGAACGGGCTTGCTAGGCATTTGGGGATTCCTTTAGATCCAATTAATGCATTAGATTTTGCGATACGCCAACCTGCACAAAAAATGGATGTAGGCTACTTTAATAATCGACCATTTTTTTGTACTGCAGGCATTGGATTTGATGCCAGTGTAGCCCATCGATTTGCAAAAGGTTCCAAACGTGGTTTTATCAATTATATTAAAGCCACTTTTCAAACTTTGTTTACTTACGAACCCATCAAAGTATCCATTAATGGCGGAAATTACGAGCATGTATTTTCATTGACCATTGCCAATGCCAATCAGTTTGGTAATAATGCCTTTATTTCTCCATTTTCCAATACACAAGATGGACTATTAGAACTCATCAAAATCAATAGGATCAATATATTCCAAGCTGCGATCATTGGCATTAGACTTTTTTGGGGCAATATCAATAAGGCTAGATCTGTTCAAATTTCTAGCATAGAAAAAGTAACCATACGTTACCAAACTAATGCCCCTTTTCATTTAGACGGGGAACAACTTTTTACCCCCGAATCCGAGATTCAAATTAAAATTCAACCGCTTGCGATTCAGGTAGTTTTTTAGCCCCAATAAAACCTTCCTTAATTATTTTTCATGACATTGATCATTCGATTTTTGAAATCGAAAAGATTCGCATATTTATTCGTAATTTAGGATACATTATAACTAACGAGCTTATGGGCGCAATTTCCTTGATTGCCTTGCTTATTGCCGCAATCGCATTTTCAGCTGGTGGAATATTAGTTGGAAAAATATTGGTAAAGGGGAGCAGCAATCCTCAAAAAGGACAGGCTTATGAATGTGGCATTCCCACCAACACTTCTCCATGGCATCAATTTAATGTGGGCTATTACTTATTTGCCCTTTTGTTTTTAATCTTCGATGTTGAACTTGTATTTCTTTACCCTTGGGCAGTAGTGGTAAAAAAAGTGGGCATCCTTGCACTGATTGAAATTATGGTATTCATATTTATTTTATTCATGGGCTTTTTATATGCTCATAAAAAAGGCGCACTCAAATGGAGTTAAATGAAAACATTGCAGGTAATCCCCCATTTCCGGGCATTATCCACGAAACACCAGGTGGTGGAATTGTTGTAAGTACATTTGATAGTATAATTAATTGGGCACGCAGCAATTCCCTATGGCCATTGTCTTTCGCAACTAGTTGTTGTGGAATCGAAATGATGTCCACCGCTTCGGCTAAATATGATTTTTCTCGTTTTGGTTTTGAAGTGGCACGTGCCTCCCCAAGACAAGCGGATGTGATTATTATTGCAGGAACCATTGTAAATAAAATGGCACCTGTGTTAAAACGCTTATATGATCAAATGGCCGATCCTAAATATGTAATTGCGATGGGAGCTTGCGCTATAAGCGGAGGTCCTTTCTTTTATAATACTTATTCAGTTGTAAAAGGAGCCGACCATGTGATTCCAGTGGATGTTTATATTCCTGGATGTCCTCCCCGACCTGAAGCACTCTTACACTCTTTAATTACGCTACAAGAAAAAATAAAGATGGGTATGACCAGGGATCAAATTAGAGCGGATTTTAAATAAAATATTATGACCAACGAAGAAATAAAAGCATACATCAGTTCACATGCACCCGAAGCAACATTCGACGAAACGGGTGAATGGCTTAATATTACAGTGGACGCCAATAGTCTGAAATCATTGACTACCGCCCTTTTGGGGCAACCCATGGAAATGAATTATTTGTTTAATCTTACTTGTGTGGATTGGAAAAACCATTTAACTATGGTGTATCATTTATCATCTACCATTCATAGACATCCGATTGTTTTAAAAGTGAATCTTGACAGAAACACGCCTAGCATTGAAACCCTTTGTTTTACATGGAGAACTGCTGAAATGCTAGAGCGTGAAGTATTTGAAATGTTTGGCGTTCAATTCTTAAACCATCCCGATTTGAGAAATTTAATTTTAGAGGAAGAAACTCCAAAAGGAATTGATGCGAGCAAAGGCTACTGGCCATTGCGAAAAGATTTTGAAGATCCCATTAACATGATAAAATTATAATTGGGCCATGTATAATCAAACTGAAATTATAAAAGATACCACCGAATTAGGACCTGAGGGTGAACTGGTAGTGAACATGGGACCTCAACACCCTGCAACACATGGTGTATTGCATTTAGTGGTCACCTTAAACGGTGAGACCATTAAAAAAATTGAACCCCACTTGGGTTATATTCACCGCTCTATTGAAAAAATGTGCGAGAGTTTAACTTATCGTCAGTTTATATATGTGACAAGTAGGATGGATTATTTGTCATCGCATATTAATAACACAGCCTGCGCTTTACTTGTTGAAAAAGGGATGCAAATCGAAGTGCCTGAACGTGCAAAAGTAGTTCGTACTATTTTAAATGAGTTAACCCGCATTGCTTCTCATGAATTGTGGATAGGTGCTATGGCAATGGATTTGGGCGCATTCACGCCATTCTTTTATGCATTTAGAGAACGTGAAATGATCACCGAAATCATGGAAGACACTTGTGGCGCAAGACTCACCATGAATTATATTGTTCCTAGCGGTTTGATGTATGATATTCACCCTGAGTTTCAAACCAAAGTGAAAGCATTTATAAAACAATTCAAGGAAAAAGTTACAGAATATGAGGACTTAGTTACAGGCAATATTATATTCCAAAGTCGTACAAAAGGTGTAGGTGTATTAACACCCGAAGATGCAATTTCTTACGGATGTTCTGGGCCTGTTGCACGCGCAAGTGGTGTAAGTTGTGATATGAGAAAAATTGCACCTTATGATGCTTATGACAAAGTGGAATTTGATGAAATAATTGAAACAGCAGGCGATTCATTTGCTAGATACATGGTACGCGTGAAAGAAATGAATCAATCTATTCGCATCATTGAACAACTGATTGACAATATTCCCGAAGGTGACTTTGTTGGAAAAACTAAAAATGTTTTAAAATTAAACAAAGGTGAATTTTATCAAAGAGTAGAAACGGCAAGAGGAGAATTAGGTGTGTATGTTGTGAGTGAAGGAGGAACCACACCTTATCGTATCAAATTCCGTTCACCTGGTTTCTCAAATTTATCGGTATTGGATCATATTGCTAATGGAAGTAAGATTGGTGATTTGATGGCTACCATGGGAACATTAGATTTAGTAATACCAGATATTGACAGATAATAAACAGACTCAAAAAAAGTACGCATGTTAAGTTTAGAAAGCATCACAAAAACAACACAGGACTGGTTATTAGCCAAGTTTACTCCAACATTGGCACTGACTATTGAATGTGTGATTGTGATTTTATTAGCCATTACCTTGTTTGCCGTACTAGGTTTAGTATTGGTATTATTAGAACGTAAAGTAGCTGCAAGAATTCAGATACGCCTTGGACCGAATCGTGTTGGACCAGGTGGTATTTTTCAAACAGCTGCTGATACTTTAAAACTAATTATGAAAGAAGGCTTAACGCCAGACACTGCTGATAAGTTTTTATTTAATTTGGCACCATTTATAGTGATGATGGTAGCTATGTTATTGTTAGCGCCCATTGCTTTTGCAAAGAACTTTCAAATTTGGGATATTAATATTGGCGTCTTATATATTTCTGCTATTTCCTCTCTATCCGTAATTGGTATTTTAATGGCGGGTTGGGCAAGTAATAATAAATATTCTTTGTTAGGTGCTATGCGCAGTGGCGCTCAAATTGTAAGCTACGAATTATCAGCAGGCTTTGCGGTTTTAACCATTGTAGTTTTAACGGGTAGTTTACAAATTTCAGAAATTGTTGCTTCGCAAGAAAATGGATGGTGGTTGTTTAAAGGTCACATTCCTGTTGTCATTGCATTTGTATTATACATTATTGCAGTTACTGCGGAAACAAACCGTGCTCCATTTGACTTAGCCGAAGCAGAATCAGAATTAACTGCAGGATTTCACACTGAATATTCAGGAATGAAATTTGCCTTATTCTTTTTAGCAGAGTACATTAATATATTTATTGTTTGCGCGATTGGCGCAACGCTATTTTTAGGCGGATGGATGCCTTTACATTTTGGACATTGGGAAGGATTTAATCATATCATGGATTATATCCCATCATCAGTTTGGTTTATGGGAAAAACATTTTTATTGATCTTCTTAATTATGTGGTTTAGATGGACTTTCCCAAGACTACGTGTGGATCAATTATTAAACTTAGAATGGAAATATTTATTACCAATAAGCCTGTTTAACCTTTTATTAGTAACCGTGATTGCTATAATGGGTTGGCACTTTTAACACTAAATGAAATAGACAATGTTTTTAAAAGACTATATAGTTGATGTGTATAAGGGCGTTAGTTCCTTATTAAAGGGCATGCGCAAAACAGGCTATTACTTTACACATAGCAAAGAAATTATTACGGAACAATACCCCGATAATCGAGCTACGCTTAAACTAGCAGATCGATTTAAAGGGGAAGTAGTCATGCCACATGATGAAAACAACGAACACACATGTACTGGTTGTACTGCATGTGAATTAGCTTGTCCCAATGGCACCATAAAAATTATTACCAAATTTGACATCACACCCGAGGGCAAAAAAAAGAAAGCCATTGACGCTTTTATTTATCGTTTAGAGATGTGCACACTTTGTAATTTATGTGTAGCAGCCTGTCCAAGTGATGCGATTAAGATGGCACCTAATTTTGAACACAGTGTTTTTGATAGAAGTAAATTGACAAAAATTTTAAATAAACCAGGATCTAAAATAAAGGAGGGCATCGAATAATGAATATATCATCAATCCTATTTTACGCCATCTCAGCTTTAATATTAGGAGCAGGGATTTTAGCTGTCACATCGGTTAAAATTTTTCGTGCAGCTATTTGGTTATTGTTCTCTTTGGTGGGTATAGCAGCATTGTATTTTTGGATGCAAGTAGAATTTATTGCAGCCATTCAAATTGTTGTTTATGTTGGAGGTATTGTGGTGCTCATCATCTTCTCCATTTTCTTAACACAGAATTCAGGAAAAGAAATGAATAGCCCTGCTTTGAGTAAAAAAATATTCTCTGCACTAGCTGCTTTATTTGGAACAGCATTTGTACACAATTTAATTGTACACTATGAAGGTTTTGCATTTAACTCAGCAAAACCGTTTAACCCAAATGTAGCAGAAATTGGAACGCAAATGCTAAGCACTACTTCACATGGATTTATATTGCCTTTTGAAGTAGTGAGTATGTTATTATTAGCTGCAATGGTGGGTTGTATTGTGATAGCAATGCGTCCAGCCATAAGCACGAGTGAGTCAAACACTTTAAACAATAAGGATTAAAACAAACACCTTATGCAAGAAATACCTTTATCCCAAATATTGTTTGTAAGCACAGCCCTATTTTTCATAGGCATGTATGGCTTATTTACACGTCGCAACCTTATTACCATGTTAATGTCCATTGAACTCATGCTCAATAGTGTGAACATTAACTTTGTGGCATTTAATAAATATTTATTCCCTGATAATTTAGATGGATTATTTTTTACTTTATTTATTATCACCATTGCTGCTGCCGAAGCCGCAGTTGCTATAGCCATTATTATTAATTTATACCGTAGTCATCATTCTATTGATGTTGAGGATGCTACGGAAATGAAATACTAAAGACACTAATCATTATAATTATGTCAAACTACTTATATATACTTTGGATTCCTTTATTACCACTTGCCACATTTGTGCTACTGGGATTATTTGGACGTAAATATTTGTCAGGCATTGCTGGTATAATAGGAACAGCTAGCTTGTTAACTTCAACAATTCTTTCTTTTGTAGCAGCCAAGCAATACTTTTTTGTAGACGGAAAAGTAAATGGGGTGTTTCAAAAAATAGTGGCTTTAAAATATACTTGGTTGGAGTTTTCTCCCAATGTATCCATTGACTTAGGAATTATTGTAGATCCAATATCAGTAATGATGTTGGTGGTTGTAACCTCTGTTTCTTTAATGGTGCATGTGTTTAGTTTGGGTTATATGAAAGGGGAAGAAAGATTCGCAACTTATTATGCATTCCTTTCCTTATTTACCTTCTCTATGTTGGGTTTAATACTATCTGCTAATATTTTCCAAGTGTATATGTTCTGGGAATTAGTAGGCGTTTCTAGTTTCTTATTAATCAGTTATTATTTTAACAAACCTTCGGCAGTAGCTGCTAGCAAAAAAGCATTTATTGTAACCCGCTTTGCAGACCTTGGTTTTTTAATTGGTATTTTAATATTGGGATTCTATGGGGGCACATTGGATATCGGATTGTTAATCGAAAGATTCACTTCGGTCCATTCTACACAATTTTTATCAATCACAAGTGCAAGCTTCTTAGGTGCAAGTATGTTAACCTGGGGCCTAGTGCTAGTGTTTATGGGTGGTGCGGGTAAATCGGCCATGTTCCCTTTACATATTTGGTTACCTGATGCGATGGAAGGCCCTACCCCAGTGTCGGCTTTAATTCACGCGGCAACCATGGTAGTAGCTGGGGTTTATTTAGTAGCAAGAATGTTCCCCGTGTTCTCCATGGATGAAAGCGCTTTAAATATTGTTACTTATGTTGGTGCAGCTTCGGCTTTATTTGCAGCGGTAATTGCATGTACACAAACCGATATCAAACGTGTATTGGCCTATTCAACTATGTCACAAATTGGATACATGATGTTTGCTTTAGGTATTTCAAAAAACGGTGGTGAAAATGGATTGGGCTATATGGCTTCCATGTTTCATTTGTTTACGCATGCATTCTTTAAAAGTTTATTATTCTTAGGTGCAGGCTCGGTAATACATATGGTGCATAGTAATGAAATGAAGGATATGGGTGGATTAAGAAAATTAATGCCAATAACACATATTGCATTTTTAATTGCGTGTTTGGCTATTGCAGGCATTCCTCCTTTTGCAGGATTTTTTAGTAAGGAAGAAATCTTAACAGCTGCATTTCATGAAAACAAAATAGTATACGGCATTGCTTTGTTCACTGCAGCCTTAACTAGTTTTTATATGTTCCGTTTGTATTTTAATATATTTTGGAGCAAGGAAGCGCCTGTTGCAGCGCATGGGCATGATGACAACGGACATGAAAGTCATGGCGAAGGACCTTGGGTTATGAAACTTCCATTATTAATTTTAGCTGCTTGCGCAGTGGGTGTTGGCTTTATCCCTTTCTCTCAATTTGTAACTTCTGACGGTGCTGCTTTGGAAACGCATGTTGATGTCGTATTTTCCATTGCACCTGTAGTATTATCGGTTTTAGCAATCTTATTGGCTACTAGTTTTTATAAAAATCAAAATGGCAAGTCGGATAAAGTAGCGGCTGCATTTGGCGGGTTCTATACTGCAGCTTATAAAAAGTTTTATGTAGATGAGGTATATATATTCATTACTAAAAAAATAATTTTCCCATTCATTGGTCAACCAATTGCCTGGGCAGATAAAAATATTGTAGATGGCTTTATGCAATTACTTGCTAAAACCACTTCAAAAATTTCGGAATTAATTAAAGGATTACAATCTGGCAAGGTTCAAAACTACGCAATGTACTTTTTTGGAGGTGTGGCTGTCCTTTCTATATTGTTTATCCATATATGGAAATAAAAAAAATTAAGCGCGAACTATGAACTTAACATTACTAATATTATTACCCTTACTAACTGCAGTACTTATATTGCTAGCAAAGGGTTTACAACAGATAAGAGTTATTGGCCTAATAGGTGCGTTAGCGCAATTAGGCCTTGCAGGTTGGTTATTAAAACGATTCTTGGATCAAAGAGCAGCAGGCAATACAGCAGCTCATTTATTTGAATCCAATCAAACCTGGTTTAAAGCTTTAAATATAAATTACCATATTGGGATTGATGGTATTTCATTAGCGATGATTCTATTGACTTCGGTTATTGTAATAGCTGGCATATTGGTTTCATGGAGCATGGACAAATTAAGTAAGGAATACTTTTTCTTATTGGTATTGTTGAGCATGGGAGCATATGGTTTCTTTATTTCATTAGACCTCTTTACATTATTCTTTTTCTTAGAAGTAGCGGTGATTCCTAAATTTTTATTAATTGGTATTTGGGGAAGTGGCGATAAAACAAAGAGTGCAATGAAATTGGCCTTAATGTTAATGGGGGGTTCTGCATTGGTAATGGTTGGCTTGTTTGGTATTTATTATAACACGCATACATTTGATATGGTACAAATTACCCAACAAGGTATTCCAGTAGGCGTACAAAAATTCTTTTTCCCTTTTGCTTTTTTAGGATTTGGCGTTTTCGCAGCTTTATTTCCTTTTCATACCTGGGTACCAGATGGTCATGCTTCCGCTCCTACTGCAGCGAGTATGTTCTTGGCAGGTATCTCCATGAAACTAGGTGGCTATGGTTGTTTGCGCATTGCAGCTTTAATGCCAGATGCTGCACATACCTATTCATGGATTATTATTTTATTGGCAACTATTGCAATTATATACGGCGCATTTGCAACCATGATGCAAACCGATTTAAAATACATTAACGCTTATTCATCCATTAGTCACTGTGGATTTGTGATTTTAGGTATTGGCATGTTAAATAAAACTTCATTAAACGGTGCTGTCATACAAATGGTATCACATGGTTTAATGACCGCCCTTTTCTTTGCTGCTATTGGTATGATTTATAGTAGAACACATACACGTATGGTCGCACAACTAGGTGGTTTATTAAAAGCGATGCCTTTTATTAGTACGGTATTTGTAATAGCTGGATTGTGCTCATTGGGCTTGCCAGGATTTAGTGGATTTGTAGCAGAGATGACGGTATTTATGGGCTCATGGCAAAATCCAGAGGGCGCTTATCGCATAGCAACTATTTTATCTGGGGCTTCTATTGTAGTAACTGCAGTATATATTTTAAGAGCCACTGGACGTGCCATTATGGGACCTATTAGTAATGAGCATGCCTTATTATCGGATGCAACTTGGAATGAAAAATTAGCAGCTGTACTTTTAATCACTGGAATTTTAATTATTGGTTTAGCACCATTTTTAATAAACCATTTAATTATACCAAGCACCGATGCGATTGTGTTGCAAATGGGAAAAGTAAATCTCCTTAAATAATTAGAATCTAAGAACGATGACATACAATATATTCATACAATTGAGACAGGAGCTAGTACTAACCGTACTTATCTTTGTATTGCTCTTTATTAAATTAGGCAAGGATAGAAGTAATGAAAGCATTTTAAACTTCATTAATGTTGCCTTGCTTATTAATTTAGCAGCAGGTTTCTGCTGTCAAGAAACAGGTGAACTTTTTAATGGCATGTTTACTACCAATGCTTTGATTGTATTTGAGAAAGATTTATTGAACCTAGCAATACTTATTATATCCATGCAATCCTACGCATGGCTAAAGGAAAATAAAAATGTAATTGAGTTTTATTTGCTTACCCTAACATCCTTACTGGGTATGTTCTTTATGATCTCTAGTGGCAATTTATTAATGTTTTATCTAGGTTTAGAAATGTCCACTATACCATTGGCTGCCGCTGCTAATTTTGATTTAACTAAACGAAAATCATCCGAAGCAGCAATGAAATTAATATTATCATCTGCATTTTCTTCAGCCATTTTATTATTAGGTATCTCTTTTCTATATGGCACAAGCGGCACTTTGACATTTTCCATATTAACTGCACACATAAATGGGAACCCATTACAAATGTTTGCATTTATATTATTGATTTCTGGATTTGCATTTAAAATATCAGCCGTGCCATTTCACTTATGGACTGCCGATGTGTATGAAGGTGCTCCAGTAGCAGTTACCTCTTTTTTATCCGTTATTTCTAAAGGAGCCGTGTTATTTACATTGGTGAATTTGTTGTACAAAGTATTTACGCCTATTGCGAGCACTTGGTATTTAGTATTGATTGTACTTGCTGCAGCTACTATTTTAATTGGTAATTTATTTGCTATAAGACAAGATAATTTTAAACGTTTCTTGGCTTTCTCTTCCATTGCACAAGTAGGTTTTATTTTAATTGGCATATCTGGAAGTTCTCAAATTGGATCTGCATCCTTAGTATACTTTATTTTAATTTATATCTTCTCTAACCTTGCTGCATTTGGCGTGGTATCGGTTGTAAGTGCTTTAACAGGAAAAGAAAATATATCCGATTTTAAAGGCTTTTATAAAACCAATCCAATGTTATCATGGGTATTGACCATTGCATTATTCTCTTTGGCAGGTGTGCCTCCTACTGCAGGATTTTTTGGTAAATTATTTTTAATGATGGCGGGAGCAGCAAAAGGCAATTATGCTTTAATCACATTTGCTGCTTTGAATATGGTGATTTCATTTTACTATTATTTAAGAGTAGTAAAAGCAGTTTTTATGGACGAGAATGCAACACCTATTGACAAACTACAAGTACCAAATGTATCAAAAATGGCGATGTATATATGTGTTGCTGGGATTATTGTTACGGGATTTGCAAGTGTGGTGTATGATTATATTTACTCCATTAGTATTGGTTTATAAATATTAAAAAGACTGGGCTTTAAATAAGAAAGCAGTAGACTTAAAAAACATTTTATGGCAATTAATAAGAACCACGAGTTTGAAGATTTAGACAGTATCAAATGTTCTATTGTTGAAAAAAACGTTTCTGCCGATCGTGTACAATTTTTAAAAGATTTATTGACGTATAATAAATATGAAGTTGTAGTCGTGGCCAGTCCTGCTCCAAAAGCAGCTCCAGTCGCAGCGCCTGCGCCTGTTGCCGATGGCGAGCAAGCTTCTGCACCACCCCCAGCTCCTACTCCCGAAGCAATTGCACCTTCTACTTTTACAGTGGGCGTAACTGACCTAAGATTCAACCCTACCAATGCAGTTTTTGGCCGCTCCTTACATACCCCAGATGGTCATGTAGTCACCTTAGCTTATTGGAACCAAGAGGAAACCGTATCCGACGATACGATACCCTATTTTGAACATGGCAAATAAATAAAAAAAGCCCTCGCAATTACGAAGGCTTTTTTTATTTATTCAATGACTTTAAATCCATTAGTGCATTTTTAATGGCCTCCGGATTGGTCATATCCTTTTTATAATAGGGTAATTCAAATTCATACACCGACGGTGCATCTAATAAAGTAGGATCTTCATTTTTATTTCTTTGAAAATAACTACGCTTTTCTACTTCTTTTGAAAAATCAATAACCAATAACCCTAATTCTGATTTTGAATAATCACTCAATTTACCTTTGATCTTTACTTCATTAATGGAAGCAGGATCAAATACAATAGACTCTCCATGCTCTGACCTTACCAATGCACTTGCATTTACATCATATTTTTGTGTAGTCAAGTTAAGATATAGTTCAATTTGGTCATTGCTATTGATAAATACTTTTGCATCATTAATGAATGAACGTTCTGTGTATAAATCTTCCCCTAAATAATAATTATAGTGAATAGTTCTATTTTTGATTTGCTTTAAACGATCTTGCAATATTGTAAGATACTTCGTTTTAGAAGTGCTATTATTTTGCGCATGTATTGGCGTATACATGCTAATAATCATTAGCAGCGCAAGCAAGCACTTTTTCATCAGCAGCAATTTAGGGACTCTAAGTTCCCCCTTTTATTTTGTATTAAGAAATTGTTACCAGATTTAATTCTAATCTACAATTGACTCATTTTATGTTACGTTTCAATTAATATTAAAATCGTAACAAGTTATAAATCAATTGATTAAAAAATTAATGTGTATTTTTTACACTTCAACTGGGTGACCTATTTACTATTTTGGTATAAATAAGTATGAAAACACGAACATACAAACGTTTTATGGCTCAATTGCGTCAATCTCTTTTAGCCAATTTGGGAGCTGAAATTCCTGTTAAACTTTGGAACAGAGGACCATATTAGTTATTCAAATTAAATGTGGCCTCGCCAAGACTGTCAGCACTCGCTTCGCTCGGCTGACTACTTTACGTATTGGATTAACCCAAAGACTTTCATTTAACAAACTATGTTTGTTAAATCGTATTGATTATTTTATCACAAACTGAAGCAAGCTTCATTTGTTCTGCAATAATCAATACTTCAACTTCGTTGAAGTCATTTGTAGCCTCGCCCAGGATCGAACTGGGATTTAGAACTTCGGAAATTCTTGTACTAACCATTGTACGACAAGGCCATATTGCAAATTTATCACAACGCATTGAGTTTAACACTAACTCCGCCGCGTGATTACTTTAATAGCCGCTGGTAAAAATATGCGTGTAGGTAAGCTACGCATAATTTGTATGTCCTCCCAAATAGTGGAAGTATTGGACAAGAATTTAAAAATGGTGGCTGCTTTATTTTTTTCAAAAATCAGTTTGAAAATTTCACTGCCTTCCATTAATTTATTTTGGAGAATGTATAAAAGTACTGCATCGTAAAATTGATGTCTGGTATTATGCACTTCAGTTTGAATTGCTTTACCACTTTCAAGCGCCTTTACAATTTGTGCCACTTGATTTTGAATAAATTTAAAAGCATACCCAGTACTTGCTTTCACCGCATTCCCTAAGGTACCAATTACATAAATAGGTGCACTCGTTTTATCAAAGCGTTGCATGGTCATAGGTATTGCTCCTACTTCTTCATGCAAAACTTGGTATTGTTGTTGAGGAAAATGTACATTCAAATAGTTGTCTATTTCCTTGTCATACTCCAATGGATTCAAAATGCTTGGCGAAAATAATGTGTATTCAACTAGTGCTTGTCGATCAGTTAATGGCAACACATACATAAAACCAGTATCCGATTTTTGATCTACATTAAAATCCATTAACCTTGCCTCATTTGCATCCAACAAGGGTGTTGAAAATTCAATAAGGCGTCCTTTAAAATGTTGCCATAAAAATGGAACTTGGATACTAGATTGACTCATTGCGTACAAGGTTTCCATGGGTAAGATACTTGAGAATACCAACTGAGCTTTTGCCTTCCCAGTTGCCCAATGCACTTCACCGATCCCCTCCTCCACTTCAATTGCATGAATGTTGGCTTCCTTCCAATGGACATTTGAAAACCCTTTGGCAAATTGTAAGATATGATTATAAAAATCAACACCTTGAATCATTTTATATTCAAAAGGATGGGTTGATAACTGTTTGGTAAATTCATTTTTATGAATGGAAATACTTTCCCATTTTTTACAAACCAAGGATTCAAATACACTTGGATGCGTTTCCCAAAAACACCAGGTTCGATCATTGGATTTTTCAAAAGTCTTATCCAAAACCAATATGGATTTTTGACTGAGTAATGGCGACTGTAAAATTGAATGCAATAAAGACAAGCCCGCACATCCAGCACCCGCTATAATAATATCATAGTTAGTTGCTTGAGGCTTCTGTGCAAAATTATTGGTAGAATCGGACATCACATTTGGAATTTAGTGCCCCAAACCTTGAATACGTTCGTCTTGACGAACCTTATCCCAATATTTTTTAGCAACAATCAACATCCCAAAGCTTTCTCCATGTTCTTTACCCATATGCTTATGGTGCATTTTATGCGCCCAACGAATGGCCTTAATATACCTGCTATTCGATTTAGTAAACCATTTAATGCGTTGGTGTATGATTACTTCATGCACTATAAAATAAGCAAAACCATACATGGCTACCCCTGTTCCAATTCCCGCAATCCATAAAGGACCCACAAAGTTTCCGTAGAAAATACATATCATGCTTGGTATAGCAAAGATCAAAAAGAAGGCATCATTTTTTTCGAAAAAATGTCCAGTTGGTTGATGATGATCTTCGTGCAAATACCATAAAAAACCATGCATTACAAAACGATGGGTTAACCAGGTGACCCCTTCCATGATGGCGAAAGTTAACAACATAACTGCTATGAATAACATATAAAGTATTTAAGAGTGTAAAGTTACTACAACAAATTCAACTGGCTTCTTATTTTAGCCTTGGCAAATATGAAAACCTTTCCATAATCCGGAACGCGTATCCTAGTTTTAAGTATAGAATGCGCTTTTGTTTTTTTAATCTTCTTGAACAAAGTATAATAATATTTATAGGCTACATACACACCAAACCTTGCTTTTATAGGCAAATGCTTAATTCCTTCTAATGCAGCTACAAAATCAGCTTCAATATCTTGCTCTATGACTAATTTGTCGTCTTGTTGAAAGTTGGTGAAATCACAATTAGGGAAATACATTCTTTCCAAGCCTTCAAAATCAGCCTTAATATCTCTTAAAAAATTAACTTTTTGAAAAGCGGCACCTAGTCTTTGTGCTGAAGGTTTTAATTGATTGAATAATTGCACATCACCTTCACAAAAAATATGAAGACACATTAAACCAACCACTTCGGCACTACCATAAATATACTCCTTATAGGAATTTACATCATAAGCATGATTGTTTAAATCCATTTCCATGCTCGCAAAAAATGCATCTAACAAATCCTTACCAATTTTATATTTATTGAATGTAATCTGAAAACGATGCAATATGGGATTCAAACTAACACCTTGTTCAATTGCCCTATAAGTATCTTTCTTAAACTGTGTTAATAATGCAGCTTTATCAAATTCATGAAAGGTATCTACAATTTCATCTGCAAATCGCACTAAACCATACACATCATAAACGGGTTGTCTTAAATCCACGTGCAATAATTTAATTGCCGATGAAAAGCTAGAACTATATTTCACTGTTGTATACTTACTCGTATGCGCAGTTACTTGATTATATAGTTGTAATGATGACATTTAGTTATTCTATTTATAATTTTTATTGACAAGTTCGGCAACCACCTCCCCACTAATTAAACTTGGAGGAACACCAGGACCAGGAACCGTCAATTGACCAGTGTAATATAAGTTATTTACCTTTTTACTCTTACAAGATGGCTTTAAAATTGCTGTTTGCATTAAGGTATTGGCCAATCCGTATGCATTTCCTTTAAAAGAATGATACTCCGAAACAAAATCTGAAACCGCAAATGATTTCTTAAATACAATTGCATCCGAAATAGATTGACCCCATCTTGCTTCTAATCTTGAAATGATTTTATCAAAATACAAGTCCCTTATAGCTTCGGTATCCCCTTGTAAACCAGCAGCAATAGGAATTAATAAGAATAAATTTTCTTGCCCCTCTGGTGCAACTGTCGCATCGGTCACCGAGGGCACACTTGCATAAAATAAAGGGTCCTTTGGCCAAGCAGGCGCTGTATATATTTCGGTTCCATGTACTCCAAAATCAGTATCAAAAAACAAACTATGATGCGTTACGTCTTTCAATTTTTTATTAAGTCCTACATAGTATAAAATTGAACTTGGCGCCATTAATCTTGTATCCCAATATTTATCGGAATAAGATTGGTATTTTTTATCCAACAATTTTGTCTCAATGTGATGATAATCCCCAGCTCCTACAAGTACATCAAAATTATATTCTTTCTGCTCCTCTGTTACTTTATGAAGCGTTCGCAACGACTTTGCTGTACCATTTACCACTTCGATATGCGTAACCTGTTCATTCAATTTAAATTGTACGCCCTGTTCAATAGCAACCTTATACATGGCATCAACAATACTATACATACCCAATTCAGGATACCAAGTACCCCCTTTAATATCCGCATAATTCATTAAACTATATAGGGCAGGCGTGTTTTGCGGAAGTGCTCCTAAAAACAAAACGGGAAACTCCATTAAGGATTGAATATAGGGATGTTTAAAAAAACGTGCCACATGTTTTTTCATGGACTGAAATATGTCCAATTTAAAAACTCCGCTAATTACTTCCTTATCTAAAAACTCAAACAAAGAACGACCGGGCTTATGTACTAACTTACCTACACCCACTTCGTATTTGAATTTTGCCTCTTCCATAAACTGATCCAAAGCCTTTGCAGCACCTGGTTCTACGGATTCTAATAAAGCTTGTAATGCTTCATAGTTGGCAGGCATATTCCAATAAGTATCCTCAAAATAAACGCGATAAGAAGGGTCTAATCTTTTTAATGAATAGTAATCACTCACCTTTTTGCCAAACTTTTCAAAGTATCTTTCAAAAACATCGGGCATCCAATACCAACTAGGCCCCATGTCGAAAGTAAATCCTTGGGCTTCAAATTTTCTAGCCCTTCCACCTGGTATATTATGTTGTTCAATTACTGTTACCTCCCAACCTTTTTGTGCTAAAAAAGAAGCTGCTGATAAACCAGCAAAGCCAGCACCAATTACAATACATTTTTTTGAGGGATGGGACATATTCGGATTAATATCTTTCAATTTTTTGTTTCAAAATTTTTCGAGCAAAGTGAATTCTACTTTTAATAGTGCCTAATGGCTCATTTAATTCCTCTGCAATTTCATTATACTTATAACCCTCAAAATACAAATTAAATGGGATTCTAAACAATTCAGGTAATTCAAATATCATTTGGTTCACTTCTCTCATATTTAAATTCGTAATACCCTGATTCAACACTTTTGTATGTGTTTGGTCTATGATAAAGTCATTAGGCGTACTATCAAATACAATGGATTGCTTTGAACGCTTACGATAATCGTTGATAAAAATATTACGCATAATAGTATATAACCAAGCTTTAATATTGGTTCCTACATTATACTTGTCCTTATTTGAAATAGCACGGTATAAGGTTTCCTGATAAAGGTCTTTTGCCGATTCGTGATCCTTTGTCAAATTAATGGCAAATGGTCTTAAGAATTCGGCATTTTCAGTAAGGAGTAAACTAAATTCAGCTGTTGACATCTTATTTTGTTTAACGATTTGAGTGTAAAGCTAAACAATAATAATTGAGATAAATACATTTTTGTTTAATTATTATAAATAAAAATTAAACAAAATGAACAGAAAATGAAATAAGTAGCTGTAAATCTGATAGTTAGGACTATTATAAGCCTAATAAAAAGTCCATAGTCGACCCAAGAGTTCTTTTAATATGGATTTGTGGGGGTACTGTACCTTTGAATTCTTGTGCCAATTGGCCAGATATAACAATGGGTATACTTGGATTAATTACATTTAATTGCTCTATAAACTTGTTCATTTTGAACCCTTTAATAGGAGCTGTGATATGCGTATATAAATAGTCAACCTTTTTATTATTCGTCAAGTATTTTAAATCTACAATCGGGACATTCGCGCCTAAATAATCCACCGAAATTCCTTTTTGTTTTAATAAGAAATGAACAAATAACAATCCCACTTCATGATATTCACCTTCAGGCATGAAAAGCACAATGTTTATATTGGTATTGTAGAAACTTGGTAATTTCTCGATGCCTAAAATAATTTTTTGACGAACGATATTCGTTGCTAAATGTTCTTGTGCTGGATTCACATGATTGGTTATCCATAATACACCTGCGCGCTCTAAAAAGGAAAAAATAATTTCGTTGATTGTTTTTTCAATCCCCTTCTGTACAATATACGCATCTAATTGTCTTTCAAATGACTGCGTATTTAAAGAGACCATGTCCTTAATAAGTGCATTCACCACCCTTTCCTTTTCGGCATCCAATTGATTCAGACCCATTATTTTTTCTTCCATATCGGCATTCGTCATCTTGTCGATATGAGAAATCTTATACCCATATTTGTTTAAAAGGGATACGTTAAGAATCACCTTCAATTCATCGGAAGAATAGGAACGTATATTGGTTTCGGTACGTTGAGGCTGTAAAAAGTTGTAACGTTGCTCCCAAATACGAATGGTATGGGCTTTGATCCCAGAAATTTGCTCTAAATCCTTAATGGTATAAGATGACATACAGCTAAAACAACAAGAAACTAGAAAGGTTCAGTAAAATTTTACTTTTTTAGATTTCTCAAGTATTCGCCATAGCCACTTTTAGCGTATTTGTCGGCTAAAACCAATAATTGCGCTTTGTCAATAAAGCCCATTCTATAGGCAACTTCTTCAATACATCCTATCTTTTGGCTTTGTCTTTTCTCGATTACTCTTACAAATTCACAAGCGTCCGCTAAGGATTCAAAAGTACCCGTATCCAACCAAGCGGTTCCTCTGTTCATGATACCTACCTGTAACTTTTTACGTTCTAAGTATACTTTGTTTACATCTGTAATTTCATACTCTCCTCTTGGAGATGCAGGAATATTTTTAGCAATTTCTACAACATCGTTGTCATAAAAATACAAACCAGGTACCGCATAATTTGATTTAGGCGCTTTAGGTTTTTCTTCCAATGACAATGCATTGTTATTTTCATCAAACTCCACCACACCATATCTTTCAGGATCGTTTACCTCATAGGCAAACACCGCTGCTCCTTGCACATCATTAAAAGACTGTACCAACTTACTAAAACCAGCGCCATAAAAAATATTATCTCCTAATACCAATGAAACTTTATCCTTGCCAATAAAATCAGCACCAATCACAAATGCTTGCGCTAGTCCATTTGGCACTGCTTGTACTGCATAACTAAATTTGCAGCCTATCTCCGAACCATCTCCCAATAATCTTTTAAACTGATCGTTGTCCTCGGGTGTGGTAATAATTAATACTTCTTTAATGCCTGCTAACATTAAAACCGACAAAGGATAATAAATCATAGGTTTGTCATAAATAGGCATTAACTGCTTACTAATTCCCTTGGTAATGGGATACAATCTTGTACCTGATCCACCTGCTAATATGATACCCTTCATAAGAAAGTTTTTATTTGTGTTTGTGTTATGCCCTATAAGCTCGCTGCATACTGCGCGAAGCTTCCTAATATTTTGTCTTTATCAGATAATATCAATTCACTGTCTGCTAACTGCCAATTGATATTTAAATCTTTGTCATTGTACATAATACCCACTTCATTGCCTGGCTCATAAAACTTGTCAACTTTATAAAAGAAAGTTGCCGATTCACTTAACACCACAAAGCCATGTGCAAATCCTGCAGGTACAAAAAATTGTTTATGATTATCCGCCGTTAACTCAATAGTAAAATGCTGTCCAAAGCTTGGGGAGCCTTTTCTTAAATCCACGGCAACATCTAAAACTGCACCAGCCAACACTCTTACCAATTTCGCTTGCGCCGATGCCCCACGTTGCATATGCAAACCTCTTAATACACCCTTACTTGATTTAGATTGATTGTCTTGTACAAAAACAATATCTAATCCCGATGCTGCATTAAAATCTCGCTGATTAAAGGTTTCAATAAAATAACCTCTGGCATCGCCATGTACTTTCTCATGAAGGATAAAACAATCTTTTAATGGGGTCTGTTCAATTCTCATCTGTGTGCGCTAAATATTAGTTTCTATAAATTGAATTATCTATTCGTGTACATGTCATTGTAATAAGCTTGATATGCTCCACTTGTCACATTTTCCAACCAAGCAGTGTTTTGCAAATACCAATCAATGGTAGCAGCCAAGCCTTGTTCAAAGGTTACTGATGGTGTCCAACCTAATTCCTTATTTAATTTAGTGGCATCAATCGCATAACGTCTGTCATGACCTGGACGGTCTTTCACATAAGTGATTAAACCTTCGCTCTCTCCTTTTGCCCTGCCTAACTTCTCATCCATCTGCGTGCACAACAATTTCACTAAATCAATATTGGTCCATTCATTAAAACCACCAATATTATACGTGTCCCCTTTTTTACCTTCATGGAATATCAAGTCAATAGCACGTGCATGGTCAATTACATACAACCAATCACGTGTATACAAGCCATCACCATATACTGGCAAAGGTTTTTTATTAATGATATTATGAATGAATAATGGAATTAATTTTTCAGGGAAATGATTCGGACCATAGTTATTAGAACAGTTCGAAACCACAATTGGTAAGTGATACGTTTCACCATAGGCTCTCACGAAATGATCACTCGCGGCTTTACTTGCAGAATAAGGAGAGTTGGGATCATAAGGAGTAGTCTCTTTAAACAAACCTTCTTTTCCTAAACTACCATATACTTCATCGGTAGAAATATGATAAAATAAATGATCTCTATTTTTATCCCAAGTACCGTCATGTGCATTTTCATAACTCAAATCACCTTTCCAAAAATCCTTAGCGGTGTTCAATAAGTTTACGGTACCAATTACATTCGTGTACACAAAGTCCAATGGAGAAATAATAGAACGGTCCACATGTGACTCTGCTGCCAAATGGATTACATCGGTGATGCTATGTTTTTGAAAAATATCCTTTAACGCCTCTGCATCTAAAATGTTGGCCTTTACAAAATGATAGTTTGGTAATTTTTCAATATCCTTTAAATTTTCTAAGTTGCCCGCATACGTCAAGGCATCTAAATTAAAGATTTGATACTCAGGATATTTGGTCACCATTAAGCGCACTACGTGCGATCCAATGAATCCTGCTCCTCCGGTAATTAATATATTTTTTTGCATCTGAATTTGTATCTGAATTTGTATCTTACAAAGATATTATTTTGACCATATATATAAGAAAGTAATTTATAATATTTACCCTCCTATTTACCATTATGAACCAGCAAAGATACTATTCCTTAGACGTTTTTAGAGGCGCCACCGTTGCCCTCATGATTCTTGTGAATAATCCAGGTTCCTGGGGACATATTTTTAGCCCATTGGAACATGCCAATTGGCATGGCTGTACCCCTACCGATTTAGTGTTTCCATTCTTTTTATTTGCTGTAGGGAATGCCATGAGTTTTGTAATGCCAAAATTAGCAATGGGCACACCTGCAAATTTTTGGAAGAAAGTAGTAAAAAGAACCTTCTTGATTTTTGCAATTGGGTTATTTTTAAACTGGAGTCCTTTTGTAAAGTGGTCCGATAATCATTTAATATTTAAAGTATGGGAAAATGTGCGCATTTTAGGCGTGTTGCAACGCATAGCACTTTGTTATTTTTTCGCATCGGTGATTGTATATTATGGTAAATCACGCATGGCACTTTTTATTGGAATGATGATTTTAGTATTGTATTGGGTACTAAATATTGTATTAGGTGCACCCGGACATCCCTATAGTTTATCAGGTTATTTTGGCAATGCTATTGACCAATCCATTTTGGGTGTTACACATATTTATAAAGGCGAAGGCGTACCCTTTGACCCAGAAGGATTGGTAAGTATGTTCCCTGCAATCGTACAAGTGATTCTTGGATTTTTAGTAGGTGAATACATACAAGCAAAAGGAAAAAATTTCGAAATGCTAGCCCAGGTTTTATTAACAGGTGTTGTACTTGTATTAGCAGGCTGGGTTTGGGATTTTAGTTTCCCCATTAATAAAAAAATATGGACTAGTAGTTATGTGTTGTACACCACAGGCCTTGCTATGATTACACTCGGTATGTTCATTTACTTGTTAGAATTTAAAGAGGCGAAGGGAAAATGGAGTCACTTTTTTGATGTGTTTGGGAAGAACCCTTTATTCATATTTGTTTTAAGTGGTTTCCTACCAAGAGTGTTGGCATTGTTAAGATGGGTGGACCATACCGATGAAAAAGGTGAACCTGTTTTCACTTCGGCACTACCCTGGTTTTATGAGCATATTTGTAAAAATATAAATAGTGATTTAAGGATTGGCTCCTTTTTATATGCGTTAAGCTTTATTGCGTGCATGTTTGCACTTGCCTATATATTAGATAAGAAAAAGATATACATAAAAGTATAAAACTGAATTTAATATCGCTGCCTAAGCAAGAGGATGTGAATAGCTATTTAAAAATAGTAGCTGCTTTTGTTAAACTTTCTGGCTTGCCTACATCTAATAATATGCCATCACTATGGTCGTAATAATGAATTGCATAATGTTGTGCTAATTGCAAGTAAGCGTCAATTAATGAAAACTTTCCACGCAATTGTACTTCCTGTAAAAATGCCGCATGCACTATCTGTATTCCGCTAAAAGCCTTTGGTACAGCGGTATTTGGATCTCTTAATGGCAGGGCCCATTTTTCTTCACCAGTTGTATTATTCTTCCAACCACACAAAGTACCTGATTGGTTAAATATTAAGTTTCTACTAGAGTTTCTGTCAGTAACTGCCAATGTAGCTACTAAATCACCTTCTGCTTTTTGAGCATACGCTTTATCGGCTTCAATCATTTTTTGCAAATTCAAGTCGGTTAAAATATCTGCATTCATCACCAACCATCTTTCCTCGTTTTCAAAATAATGCGCTGCACGCAATAAACCACCTCCTGTTTCCAACACTTCATCAGTTTCATCCGAAATAGTAATTGTTGCTCCCCACCCATTATTATGATGAATTGTATTTACAATTTGATCGGCAAAATGATGCACATTTACTATGATTTCCGAAATGCCGTAAGACATTAAATACTCTACATTCCTTTGCAGTAGGGACTTTCCATTCACCAAGGCCAAGGCCTTAGGGTGATGATCGGTAAAAGGCTTAAGCCTAGTTCCCAGGCCCGCTGCTAATATCATTGCGCGCATAAAAAATTATTTAACCCAATTGTTTTTATTGGTGTGTTCTAAAACCACTTTCACTTTATACTTATTACGTAAATGCCTAGCGGTTTGCTCTGCAGCATATACACTTCGGTGTTGTCCACCTGTACAACCAAAATTAATTTGCAAGGATTCAAAATCCCTCGATAAATAATTCTCAACAGTAATGTCAATTAAATCCCAAACACTATTTAAGAAAGTATTCATTTTCGTTCTTTGTTCTAAAAAATCTTGCACTGGCTTGTCGATACCAGCTAATTTTTTATACTCCTCAAAACGTCCTGGATTTAAAATGCCACGCATATCAAAAATAAATCCACCGCCATTATCCGATGCATCGGTTGGCAACCCTTTTTTATAACTAAAGCTATTAATCGTAATCACCAATGGCGTTTTCTCAGAAGCCACAGTAGGCGTAAATCTTTGTACCACTTCGTCGGAAACCATCCAATTTAATATACCCGCAAACACAGGCGTATCTTTACTTATAGGCGAAATAGCTAAAAAGTTTTTTAAATTTTTTAAACCCAAAGGAATGCTGGTTAAAAAGTGTGCCTTGCGTTCGAATAAACCTCTAAATCCATACGCTCCCAATACTTGTAACAATCTAAGTAATACAAAACCATTGTACTGAATTCTGAATTTTGCTTCATCCATAGGTGAAGGCAATAATTTTTGTACTTCACTAATATAATAGTCTACTAATTTGGACTTCCATTCGTTAGATAGTTCTGCTTTAGCTTGCCATAATAAGGAAGCCACATCATAGGACAATCCCCCTTGCATACCACCTTGAAAATCGATAAAATAAACCTCATCATCGTTCACTATTATATTTCTACTTTGAAAATCACGGAATAAGAAATGATTCATTTCTTTACTCGCTAATTGATCGCTTAATAATTCAAATTCGTCAATTAGGGCTTGCTTATCGTAAGGATATTGTAAAGTGTCTAGGAAATAATATTTATAGTAAAGTAAATCCGTTAAAATAGAATGTTTGCCAAATTCTTTCGAGGTCAAACAATAATTATAATCTAATCCCTTTCCCCCTTCCACTTGTAATTTAGCAAGTGCTTTTAAACTTTTTTGAAACAAGGAAAACACATGCTCGGTTTTTCCTTCTTTTTCTAACACATCTAATAAGGAAACGCTCCCTAAATCGGCTTGTATATAAATAGACTTGTCTTCATTCACGGCCAACACTTTCGGCACAGGCAAACCCTTTGCTGAAAAATGATTGGCAAAATAAATAAAGGTGTCATTCTCTTTTAAATTCAAGTTGTAAGTGGCAATCCAAGACTTTCCTCCTTGTACAATTCTAAAATAAATACGATCACCGCCACTTTGTGGAATTTTGCTAATCTGATCCCATTCACTTGCATGAATTGTCTTATATAAATTATTTATATCTTTTGAAATCTTGTCCATGGGGGTAATTAAGTAGCTTATAATAAGCTTAAAAGTAATTAATTCTTTGTTATGATGCTGAAAATGAGAAAAAGTGGTAAATTCAACACATAATTATATCACTATGCAAGCAATCTTAAAACGTTCAGCAGCTTTGTTTTTTTTCGTGCTGTTAACCATTTGTTCATTTGCGCAAACGCAAAAAGTAACCGGAACTGTAACTGACAATAAAGGAAATCCATTAGATGGAGTGACCGTAAAAGCACAAACTGGCAAAGCGGTTGTTACTACCAATAAAGCGGGTAGTTTTTCGATTAATGCAGCAATTGGATCCGCATTAGAGTTTAGTTCTGTAGGTTTTGAAACCAAAAAATTAAATATAACAAGTGCGAATGTAAATGTTGTCTTAACTGCTACCACCACCGATTTACAAGATGTAATTTTAGTGGGTAGTCGTGGTGCTGGTCGTGTAAAAACGGAATCCCCAGTGCCGGTGGACGTTATTAAATTATCGGATGTGGGTGTGAATACTGCACGTATGGATTTAACATCTACTTTAAATTTTGTAGCTCCTTCATTTAACTATAATAAACAATCAGGTGCCGACGGTGCCGATCATATTGACATTGGAACACTAAGAGGTTTAGGACCAGATCAAACATTGGTTTTAATTAATGGGAAACGTCAACACAGTACTGCTTTTGTAGGCTTATTTGGAACAAGAGGGCGTGGTAATTCTGGCGTTGATTTAAATGGTTTTCCTGAATCTGCTGTAGATAGAATTGAAATTTTAAGAGATGGCGCTTCTGCACAATATGGCTCAGATGCCATTGCAGGTGTCATGAATATTGTGTTAAAAAAGAATACAAACGAATGGAATGTAACAACAGGACTTGCTGGATATTATGACAAAAAATACAATACTTATTCAGTAAAAAATGAACACAATTATTTAACCAATGCGCCGATTGATGGTCTTACACAAAACCTTTCCATTAACCGAGGATTTGACCTAGGAAAGCAAGGAGGATTTATTAATATTTCATACGACTATAATAACCAAGGGAAAACTTTCAGAGAAGCACCTGCAGCAGATGGACTTCCTACCAATACCTGGAGACAAGGTTTTGGCGACGGTTCAATGGCTTCCAATGGCATTATGTTTAATATGGAATTACCAATGGATGCAACTACTAAATTTTATTCTTTTGGAAGTTATAATGCTAAAAATTCAGACGCCTATGCGTACACCAGAAACTGGTCTGCTAAGCCTACCCGTTTCCCTGTAGATGCAAAAGACCATTTAATTTATGTGCCTAGTATCATGTTTGCATCAGGTACCGGAGACACTAGTTTTAATCCACATATCCAAACCAATATTAAAGATTTCTCCTACGTTGGAGGTTTTTCAGGAAGAACCACGAATGGTTGGGATTGGGATATGAGTAACAGTATTGGTCAAAACGTTTTCCACTATTACGGTGATGGTACTTTTAATGCTTCTAATATTGGAAATATTGCACAAACACATTTTGACGATGGTGGTTTTAGCTTTTTACAAAACACTTCTAACCTAGATTTATCAAAGCAATTTGGTAAAGTAAATAACGGTGGTGTGAAGGTTTCTTATGGTGGTGAATTAAGATTTGAAGAGTACAAAATTTTCCAAGGTGAACTAGCATCCTATAATGCGTATCCAAATAGCTTTGGTTTACAACAAGCACCAGGCTCGCAAGGATTCCCTGGCTTTAGCCCATTAGATAAAGTTAATGAACATAGATGGGTAGGCGGCGCATATGGAGACTTTGAATACACACCAACAAGTTTATTATTATTAACTGGTGCTGTACGCCTGGAAAATTATTCTGATTTTGGTGCAGTTGCCACTTATAAAGCTTCATTCCGTTATAAAGTAACTGATAACTTTAATTTTAGAGGATCATTTAGCACAGGATACCGCGCTCCATCCTTACAACAAAAATATTTCAGCAATACTTTAACTTCTTTCTCACAAGGCCAATTGGTGCAATCTAGAATTGCCAATAACAATGACCCAATCACTAAATTAGCAGGCATTCCATCCTTAAAACAAGAAACTAGTACCAATGCAAGTTTAGGATTTACATGGAAACCAGCGAAAGGATTAACTTTCACTGTAGACGGGTATAGCATTAAAATGAAAGACCGTGTAGTGTTGTCTGGTTTATTTAGCGCATCTGACCCATCCTTACCAACTGCTTTAACTTCAAAACTAAATACCCTAGGCGTTTCTACTGCACAATTTTTTGCCAATGCGGTGAATACAACTAACACTGGTATTGACATTGTTGCAGATTATCAAAAGAAAATTTCTACTAAAGAACGCTTTAAAATATTGTTTGTAGCAAATTTTCAAGGCATCACCATTGATGCAGTGCATGTGCCAGCTGCATTAAATACAAATGATTATAACGCAAACACTTTCTTTAACGATCGTGAAAAGTATTTCTTAAAAGCTTCCGCTCCAAAATCTAAGTTCTCAACTAGCTTTGACTTCACTTATAACAAAGTAACATTGGGCGCAAGAGCAACTTACTTTGGTAACGTAGCTTTAACTGGATTTGGCATAAATGGCGATGGTATTAATCCTCAAGTTCCTACCGACGCTGATCCTTCAGGAAACACTTTGGTTCCAGAAATTTTCAATTATAAAGGCAAGTTCACTACCGACCTTTATATGAATGTACAATTAGCAAAGAAAACATCTATCATATTTGGTGCTGATAATATCTTTAATGTGCACCCAGACTATGCTATTAACCCTGCTGCTAAAGGTTGGGCTGGTGACAACGAAACAGGTGGTCCATGGGATGGTGTTCAAATGGGCTATAATGGTTTAAGAATCTTTACCAAATTAGCATTCAAGTTTTAAGCTACTTATTTTTTCAATAACTTTAAAGTCCAGATTCGTCTGGACTTTTTTGTTCCTTATCCCGTTCAATTTTAGTTGCTTTTCAAAAAATGTTTTTATGAAAAAAATAGCTTCACTTTTCGTTGCAATTTTCTTGCTAACTATTTCACTCTATGCGCAAAATGGCATTGTGGTTTTTCAAACTGACTTTGGCACCAAGGATGGCGCGGTGTCGGCCATGAAAGGAGTTGCGAGCAGCGTAGATCCTAGTTTAAAATTGTATGACCTAACGCATGATATTCCTGCTTACAATATTTGGGAAGCTGCGTATCGTTTGGATCAAACAGTTATCTATTGGCCAGCAGGTACCGTGTTTGTATCGGTGGTGGATCCTGGCGTGGGCACTACACGTAAGTCAGTAGTCGTAAAAACAAAATCAGGACATTTTATTGTGACCCCCGATAATGGCACCCTTACTTTAATTGCACAATCACTAGGAATCGATTCCATTAGAGAAATTGACGAAGTCGTAAACAGAAGAAAAAATTCAGGTGCTTCTTATACTTTTCATGGCCGTGATGTGTATGCGTACACTGCAGCAAGACTCGCTTCACATACCATTCGTTACGAACAGGTAGGAAATATAAGCAAGGATCCAATCACCACATTGTCTTATCAAAAAGCAGTTTTACAAAATGGAAAACTAAAAGGGAATATTGCTATTTTAGATATTCAGTATGGTAATATTTGGACCAATATTGACCAAGACAACTGGAAAAATTTTAATGCCCTTGCGCATTCTAAAAATGAAATTACTGTGCAACTCTTCCATGCACAAAAATTAGTGTACACCGGCAAAATGCCTTTTGAAAATACATTTGGTGGCGTAGCCGTAGGAAAACCTTTAGCTTATTTAAATAGTTTAATGGACTTATCCTTTGCTTTAAACCAAGGAAGCTTCGCCGACAAGTATCATATTCAAGCAGGCAATGACTGGAACGTAATGGTGAGTTGGTCTAAATAAAAAGGACTCCTCTCGGAGCCTTTTTATTTTTTATCGCTATTACTGATTAATAAAATTGGCAAGTAAACTATGAAAATGGTGCGTGCCTTGTTCACGTTGTGTGGCATAGCGCCCAAAATGATAAAAGCGAGAACGTATTCCCTTTTGTACATGTTGAACTACTTCTTCATCTTCCATTTCTACCGTATCTAACCCAGTACCCGCACCCTGACCTAGTTTCGTTTCATCAAATACAAAACTTAGGAAACTTACTTTGGTATGACCCTCGGCAATTGGCTGCACTACGTTTAAAGACAATCCCCAAGGATAAAAGTTAAACATCATGTTGGGGAATACCCAAAAATAATATGCTGCAATACGCTTGCCTTCATCGGGATGGCCTGCTGGTATATCAAAACAATGCTCATCGTCTTTTGCGATACCTAATTGTAGGTTCGAATACTTAAAAGTCTCCGTAGCATAATCTTTAAAATCTAAAAATGCATTCAATCCCGGATGTACAAAGGGGATATGGAATCCTTCTAAATAATTTTCACAATACAATGCCCAGTTGGCTTTAATATCATAATCCTTAGATCGAGATGCATCAAATACCAAATTGTTAATCGGCATCCAACCAATACGTTCTTCCATCTCTCTAAAAAATAATTCAGGACCCAATCCTTTTTGTAATTGGGTAAATAATAGAGGCCCCCATTGGTATAATTGCAAATGATGCAGATGATTATTTTCGGGAATAAAATTTTCTACCTCCTTAAACTCGGGCATCGAAATAAATTTTCCATCCAAATGAAATGCACGTCCATGGTATTTACAACGCAAATGTTTTTGCGCACTACAAGGTTCGTACACCATTAAATTTCCACGATGCGTACATACATTGGACAAACAATGAATATGATTCTCACCATCACGTGTTAACACCAAGGGCTCGCTAATATAATTTTCTAAAAATTGAATGGGATATGCATCCCCCGTTTTGGGCACCATACCTGTATGACCAATATATTGCCAGCTAGGCGCAAATATTTTTTCCTTGGAGGCTTCTAACCATTTGGTTTCCAAATAAAAACTAGTATCAATCGTCTTTGCCCGTGCAATATTTGGGTCAATAAAAAAGGGTTTATCCATAACACACAATTTGACCCTCAAGGTACAAAATAGGAGCTAGAAAATATTCATTGAAATACTAAATTATTTAGCTAATATTGCTAATAAATTTAGTTTTATGGAATACATCGACCAAGATCCTAGCCAGGGTATTGCTACCCAACAGATTAATAAAAACTACCAGTCTAGCCAAATCGTACAAGCCAATGCCACAGGTTTTGGGGCTGCATCGGACGACTTTATGGAAAGAGGGATTGACCTTAATGAGCAGCTCATTCACAATAAACCGGCTACTTTTTTCTTTCGTGTTAATAGCGATGCCATGTTAGGTGCAGGCATTCATATTGGAGACACTTTAATTGTGGACCGCAGCATTCCTCCTAGGTCGGGCAAAGTGGTGGTAGCCATTTTAAATGGTGAATTTTTAGTACGTCGACTACAAATACAAACACATAGCATTACCCTATTTCCTGAAAATAAAAAATATGGTGCCATACATATTGAACACTTGCAGGACTACCTCACCTGGGGCGTAGTCACCTATGTGATTCATGGTTTATAATTCTCCCTAAAAATGATGCGCCTCAACAACCGCGCAAATTAAAATTAAAAAGTGTGCAAGCGATTATTGATTGTAATAGTTTTTATTGTTCCTGTGAACGATTATTTGATCCCAAATTATTACACGCACCTATTATTGTGTTAAGTAATAATGATGGCTGTATTGTGTCTCGTTCCGACGAAGCCAAGGCATTGGGCATTGGCATGGCTACTCCATTTTTTCAAGAAGCAGAGCGCATTAAAAATTTTAATATTCAATGTTTTTCCTCCAATTATCATTTATATGGAGACATGAGTTGGCGTGTGATGGAAACCATGAGATCCTTGCTACCAAAGGGTCATGTAGAAGTGTATTCGGTAGACGAAGCCTTTGTAAACCTAGATCATATTGCGCATAATGATGTGTATGATTTTTGCGTGCACTTAAAAACTACAATTGAAACATGGACAGGTATTTCCGTATCCATTGGTGCTGCACCCAACAAGGTATTAAGCAAAGTAGCCAATCGATTAGCTAAAAAAAACAAGCTACAAACCAACTGTGTAGTGGTATTAGATAGTACCCAAAAAATACAAGCTGCTTTACAGAAAACACCTATCGAGGATGTGTGGGGTATTGGATATCGTTATAGTGAAAAATTAAAAGTGTATGGAGTACATACCGCTTTTGCATTAAGCATAAAGGACCTTAGTTGGGGGAACCGTTTTTTAGGAGGCATTACGGGCATTAAATTAATACGCGAATTAAAGGGGTTACACAGTCATGGTATGCAGGCGCCGCGCACCGAAAAAAAAATGATCGCCACCACACGTATGTTTGGAAGACCGGTTACTGAATGGCAGGAAATAGAAGAGGCATTGGCTACCTATGCCACCCGCTGTGCCGAAAAACTCCGAAGACAACATAGCGCTGCAAAATGTGTGCAGGTATTTTTATTGCGCAAGCCACCACCCCAGCCCGAGTATAGCCACTACCATCGAGGCAGTCAAGTGAATGGATTTGCTCAACTGGACAATCCTAGTAACCTTACGCCCGATATTATTAAAGCCGTTATTGCCATTGGAAAAACCCTATTTGAAAAAGGAGAAGTGTATAAAAAAGCAGGGGTCATTGTAAGCGATTTTGTTCCTGATAATACCCTGCAAGTCAACTTGTTTGTTGCCCCCGCCGACGCCAGACGAAAAAAACTAATGAATGTTATTGACAATATGAATGCTGCTTTTAGGAACGATGTGCTGAAATTTGGCACTACCGGGACCAAAAAAAACTGGAAAATGCGTAGCGAAAATCGCAGCAAACGCTTTACTACCCGCTGGGATGAACTTTGTGTGGTTCAATAAGCAAAGTTGGTGGAAAACCCTTTTATAAAAATTCGTAAAAATGATTTGGCTAACGTATTTTTGCCCAATTTTATACCTATGAGCAACCAGCTGAACTCCAACGAATCCATCCCCTCTAAAAAGAAGAAAATTATTGTATTAGGAAGTGGACCTAATCGTATTGGTCAAGGTATTGAATTTGATTATTGTTGTGTTCACGGCTTATTGGCCATTAAGGAGTCAGGTTACGAAGCGATCATGGTAAACTGTAACCCCGAAACCGTATCCACCGATTTTGACATGGCCGATAAATTATACTTCGAGCCTGTGTATTGGGAGCATCTTTGGGAGATTATTGAATTAGAACAACCCGAAGGTGTGATTGTACAATTAGGTGGACAAACTGCCTTAAAACTAGCGAAGCGTTTAACCGAAAGAGGTGTTAAAATTATAGGTACTTCATTTGATAGTTTAGATATTGCCGAGGATCGTGGAAGATTTAGTGAACTATTAAAAGAATTAAAAATTCCTTACCCACAATATGGAACTGCTTACACGGCCGAAGAAGCGATCGAAGTAGCTAACCAAGTAGGTTATCCTGTACTAGTAAGACCTAGTTATGTAATTGGTGGTCAAAGAATGCGTATTGTAATTAACGATGCCGAAGTAGAAAGTTCGGTAGTAAGTATTTTAAAACATATCCCCGATAATAAAATCTTGATTGACCATTTCCTAGATCGTTGTCAAGAAGCAGAAGTAGATGCCATATTTGATGGAGAAACTTTTCATGTAATGGGTGTAATGGAACATATCGAACCAGCGGGTATTCATAGTGGAGATAGTAATGCAGTATTGCCTGCATTTAACCTAACTCCATTAATAGTAGCTACCATGGAATTTTACAGCGAGAAAATTGCAAGAGCCTTAAATATTAGAGGACTCATTAATATTCAGTTTGCAATTAAAGATGATCAAGTGTACGTGATTGAAGCCAATCCAAGAGCATCAAGAACCACTCCATTCATTGCAAAAGCGTATCAAATTCCTTATTTGAATATTGCTACTAAAATTATGTTAGGCGCCAACAAGCTTACCGACTTTACCATGGAGAAAAAATTAGATGGGTTTGCAATTAAAGAGCCTGTATTTAGTTTTGATAAATTCCCTGGTGTCAATAAAGAATTAGGACCAGAGATGAAGAGCACAGGTGAAGCCATTCGTTTTATCAAAGACTTACGCGATCCTTACTTCAGAACATTGTATAAGGAACGTTCTATGAACTTATCTCGTTAGAAATAAAGAAGCCCTTAATTAAAATTTAAGGGCTTCTTTATTTCTCTCTTATGATTTTTTCAATGCCACCCATAAACGGTGGCATTGATCTACTTTATCTATAATTAAAATTTAAGGGCTTCTTTATTATCAATCAGGATATGCATTACGGATTCACACCATATTGATCAACTAAGTAAACGAAAGCAGCGATATTGGCAGCACCCAATAATAATTCACGCTTATTTACATTTTCAAATACATCTGTTTTTGCATGGTGTAAATCAAAATAACGTTGACTATCTGGAATCATACTAGACATGATAATGCTTTTGTCATATCCAGTTAAGGGTCCAATATCCGCACCACCACCACCAGTAGTAATTTCCGTACCATAAGGTTTTAAGAAAGGATTCCATTTTTGAAAACGTGCAAATTGTGCTGGAGAACAAGTTATCGCTATGGATCTTGGTGTAAATCCACCCTCGTCACTTTCCAAAGCCAAAATATGTTTCTCTTTGTTCAACTTTGCTAATTCGGCATATTTAGCACCCCCTTTTCCTCCATTCTCTTCATTGGCAAACAAAACAAAACGAATCGTGTGTTTAGGTTGATAATTCAATGCTTTCATGGTGCGCAACACTTCCATGGTTTGTACTACACCAGCGCCATCATCATGCGCCCCTTCGTTTACATCCCAGCTATCTAAATGCCCCCCAATCGTAATAATTTCTTCTGGGTGTTCTGTTCCTTTTAATTCAGCTACCACATTGTTCTCATCCGCATCTGGTAAAAAGAATCCATAAGTTTGCATTTGTGCGCGCACTGTTCCTTTTTTTGCTTGTGCATACAAAGCCTTTGCATCATTAGGTCCTAAAGCTACTGCAGGAATTTTTGGATAAGCAGAGTCATAACGCATACCACCAGTATGTGGTGCATTATCAGGGGCAGTACTTAAGGAATGTATCATCACACCTACTGCACCATATTTTGCTGCACGACTTGCACCTATACCACGATAGGCATTGGATGCGCCATAGGCTTTAAAGGTTTGAATCAAAGTTGGATCAAACTCACTATTATAATAAACTATCTTTCCTTTTACTTCATCCTTGCGCTTTTCTAATTCGTCAAAATTGGCAACAGCTAAAACATCTGCTTCCACCAAGCCATTACTTCCTAATGAATTTCCCAAAGCCAACACTTCTAATTTTTGAATGGTTGGCTTCCCATTCAATCCAACAATCGCAGCAAAATCTTTACCACCTCTTTGCCAATTGGGTGTTTTACATGGCTGCATATATACCGCGTCCGGATTCAACGCATCCATATTGCGCTTTCCCCAAATTGCAGCATTTTGTTGCTGAGGAGAACCTGCTAATCGACCTCCTATTTTTTTGGTTAATTCTCTTAACAAATCATAAGCCTTCCCGTTTGTCATCACTTCGTCTACCATTTTCTTAATGGTAACACTATCTTGATTCACTTGTGCTTGAGCCATAAAAGGCAAGCAAAATACCAACAGCAATAATCGACGCATAAGTAGTTGTTTTAACATTCAAATAATTCTTAAATATAATTAAACTTTATCGGATAATTAGTTGTTAATTGCATATTCAACTCAATAAAATGAAGATCGGTATTGTTTGTTATCCTACGTTTGGTGGAAGTGGTGTGTTAGCGACTGAGCTTGGAAAAGCATTGGCCGAAAAAGGACATGAAATTCATTTTATTACCTACCAACAACCTGTTCGACTAAATGGTTTTCATGCCAATATATTTTACCACGAAGTAAGGGTGCCCACTTATCCTTTATTTGACTACCCTCCCTACGAACTTGCATTGGCAAGCACCATGGTAGACGTGATCTTAAACCACGACTTGGATTTAATTCATGCACACTATGCCATTCCTCATGCATCGGCTGCCTATACGGCTAAACAAATTGTAAAACAAAAAACAGGAAGATCCGTTCCTGTTATTACTACGCTTCACGGCACAGATATTACCTTAGTGGGTAGAGATAAAACATACGAACCCGTAGTTACTTTTTCTATTAATGAAAGTGATGCCATTACAGCCGTATCGGAAAATTTAAAAGAAGAAACTTTAAAGCATTTTGATATTCGTAAAAATATTCAGGTCATCAACAACTTTGTAGACTTGCATCGTTACGATAAAAAACCAGTAGCAGCATTCAGACAAGTGATTGCCCCACATGGAGAAAAAATAATTGTGCACGCATCTAACTTTCGAAAAATAAAGAGAATTGATGATGTGATGGAAATTTTTAAAAACATCCACGCTGCCACACCTGCAAAATTATTAATGGTAGGTGATGGACCTGAGCGTCCTGTTGCGGAAGACTTAGCGAGACAATTTGGAATTGAAGCGGATGTTCGCTTTTTAGGAAAGCAAGAACAAATGGAAGAAATATTAGCAGTAAGCGATATTTTCTTACTGCCTTCGGAATATGAAAGTTTTGGTTTGGCTGCATTAGAAGCTATGGCCGCAAGTGCGGTAGTGATTAGCTCTGATGCGGGTGGATTAGGTGAAGTAAATATTGATGGCGTTACTGGTTACACTGCGGCAGTGGGCGACACAAAAACTATGAGTGAAAAAGCAATTGCTATTTTACAAGACGAAGAAAAATTAAAGACTTTTAAAAAGCATGCGCTCAAGCAAGCCAAACAATTTGATATTGCAAATATTATTCCTCAATACGAAGCCTTATATCGTCAGTATTGCCGAACCGGAGATTGCTAAATTGGTAGCAGTTAATTTTAAATGACTACTCTTGTATAACTTGATGAATACTTTTCAGTATTTTTTCAATGGCAATGATCAATTCGTCAATCGTAATACTCAATGGCGGTGCAATTCGAATACGATCCTCTGCAAATAAAAACCAGTCTGTAATAATTCCATTTTCAATACAAGCTGCTGCCACTTTTTTGGTAATCGCTGCCGACTCAAATTGCAAGGACATCCATAATCCACAATGATTGCGATGCAATATTGCAGGGTGATGTAAATGCGTTAGCAAATAAATTTCTTTCTCTTTCACTGCCTGTATCCAACCACTAGTTTCTAAAATATGTAACGCAGCATTTCCAGCTGCACAAGCCACTGGATTACCGCCAAACGTAGTAATATGGCCCAATACAGGATTATCCGTTAATGTTCCCATCATTTTTGGATCAGCAATAAATGCACCTAATGGAAGTCCTCCTCCTAGCGCTTTACCTACTAATAAAATATCAGGTATAATACCATATTGTTCAAATGCAAACAAAGTGCCTGTACGACCAAATCCAGACTGTATTTCATCTACAATCAACAAAATACACAGTGATTCGCATTTCTTTTTTAATGCATGAATCCATTCTTTATTAGCGGGTGTAATGCCAGTTTCAGCTTGCACTAATTCCACCAACACACAAGCAACGGTTTCGTCAATCAATTCAATGTCTTCAAAATGATTGTAACGCAAGTGCAAAATATCAGGTAGCAAAGGACGAAATGCATTTCTAAAATATTCATCTCCCATCACACTTAATGCCCCTTGTGTACTTCCATGATAGGCCCCTTCAAATGCAACTATCTTTGTTCTTCCAGTAACACGCTTTGCTAATTTCATTGCACCTTCAGTGGCTTCTGCCCCGCTATTGGTAAAATAAACCGACTGCAATGCTGCCGGCAATAAACTTGTAAGCGCTTTTGCATATTGCACTTGTGGCGCTTGTACAAATTCTCCGTACACAATTACATGCATGTATTTTTCTACTTGCTCTTGTATCGCTTTAATAACCGCAGGATGACTATGTCCTATATTACAAACACTAAAGCCAGCAATCATGTCTATAAAAGCCTTGCCTTGCGTATCGTTAATGTAAATTCCATTTGCAGTAGCCACTTCAATTCCAATGGGCTTATTGGAGGTTTGCGCCAAGTGCTGGAAAAAGAGTTGTCTATTGGTTATTGTTGCCATTAGGAGTAAATTGCAGCACAAAAGTCGCATTTTTATGGCAACCATACTAGCAGTTCAAGGAAAAGAACCCCAATTTGGTGAAAATTGTTTTGTTGCACCTAACGCAACCATTGTAGGAGATGTTGTTATGGGTAATGAATGTTCTATTTGGTTCAACGCAGTAATACGAGGGGATGTGCATTTTATTAAAATGGGCAATAAGGTGAACGTACAAGATGGAGCCATTATACATTGTACTTATTTAAAACATCCCACAACCATTGGTAACAATGTTTCTATTGGGCATAATGCTATGGTGCATGGTTGTACCATCCACGACAATGTATTAATTGGCATGGGTAGTATTGTAATGGATGCTTGTGTAGTGCATTCCAACTCCATTATTGCTGCAGGTGCGGTAGTGTTAGAAGGAACGATTGTTGAAGCAGGTAGTATTTATGCAGGAGTGCCCGCAAAAAAAGTAAAAATGGTAAGCGAGGACTTAGTCAACGGTGAAATTAATCGCATCTCCAATAATTATGTAAAATATGCGAGTTGGTTTGAACATGCAAATGAAGCTCCTAAAAAGTAATACTGAAAAAATAAGACCGAATAGGGTTTTTAATATTTGTAGGTTTCAATGCCATGCCATAAATCTACATAGCTAAAAAAACGGGCTTCACTAATCAAACCCTTTTCTACAGAGGCTTTCACAGCACAGCCTGGCTCGTTAATGTGTTGACAATTATTAAATTGACAACCACTCATTTTTTCACGCATCTCAGGAAAATATTGCGCTAATTCTTCTTTCTCTAAATTCACTAAACCCAATTCACGCATACCCGGTGTATCTATTACCGACCCACCTGTTGGTAAATCATACATCTGTGCAAAAGTAGTTGTATGCATTCCTTTTCCACTCCATCCACTTACTTCCTGTGTATCAATATCTAAATCGGGGAACAAATAATTAATAAAAGAAGATTTCCCCACTCCACTATGCCCACTCACCAAGGTTGTTTTATTTTTAAGCAGTGCTTGTATTGGGGCTAACCCTATTTCTTTTTCAATACTTATTAAAAACACTTTGTACCCAATGGTTTCATACATTTCCTTCATCATTTCAAAAACAGCCATCTCCTTTTCGCCATAAATATCTGACTTATTAAAAACAATGATTGCCGGAATATGAAATGCCTCACAAGAAATTAAAAATCGGTCAATAAATCCCTGCGAAGTTTTAGGCGATTTAAGCGTAGCCAACAAAATAGATTGATCCAAATTGGAGGCAATGATATGTTGCTGTCTTTTATTGTGCGGGGACTGCCTTGCTACGTAATTGTCTCTATCCAGAATTTCCGAAATCATGATAGTAGGTTGATCCTGTTCCATCTCACATGCTACCCAATCGCCTACTGCAATAGGGTTCGTAGAAGTACGATTGTCCAATTTGATCACACCCTTAATACGAGCCTGATAAAACTGACCGTCCTCCGTTTTTACCGAGTACCAGCTGCCTGTAGATTTATAAACCCTAGCTTTCATGAGCTACGAAGATAACCCACAAATTCAATATCTTTGCAGTATGAGCCAATACGCCCACGATAAAATTGTCCCTTTTGCCGAAAGTGACGCCAATAAGAAAGAGCAGGTAGCAACTATGTTCAATGCAATTGCTAAAAGATACGATTTTCTGAACCGTTTTTTGAGTTTAGGCATTGACCAAGGATGGAGAAAAAAAGCAATTGCTAATTTTGGAAACAGCCCTATGCATCATTTATTGGATATTGCTACAGGAACTGCAGATATGGCTTTAATGGCGAACAAAAATATACATCCAGAAAAAATTACTGGCATGGATATTTCAGAAGGCATGATGCAATATGGCCGAATTAAAATTGCACAAAAAGGACTGAGCGAAAAAATTCAATTGGTTTTAGGAGATAGCACTGATATTCCATTTAGCGATAATATATTTGATGGTGCCATGGTTGCTTTTGGTGTACGCAACTTTGCTGATTTGGAAAAAGGATTAAAAGAAATATATAGAGTTTTACAACCTGGTAGCAAATTAGTGATTCTTGAATTTTCACAGCCTACTAGCTTTTGGTTTAAACCTATTTATAACTTATACATGAAATGGATAACACCAACGGTAGGTAAAATATTTTCAGGCAATAAAGCAGCATACGCTTATCTTAATGAGAGTGTGATTGCCTTTCCAGAGGGCGCTTCCTTTTTAGCTATCTTTGACAAAGCGGGCTTTAAACAAGTATCTCAACAAAAACTAACCTTAGGCATATGCAGTATTTATTGCGGAAGCAAATAATTTTAATAGTTGCCTTTTTAGCAATTACCTTGGCCGCTTTATCTCAAAACGATGAAGTATACCAACCTAATCATGACGATCTTCCCTATTATTTGGGTATGAGTGTAGGTGTTAGTAATAGTTATTTATCTTTTAAAAGAGGTGTAGATTTTTTAGCGCCATCTGTAGGTTCCGCAAAATTGATTCAACCTTTACAAACCATTTATTTGAATCTGGGTTTAACGGGAACATTAAGATTGACTGATCATTTCTTATTAAGAACAAACCCCACTTTATTAATATCGGGCAGTCGAAATGTATTTACTTATGAAGTAAATACAAGTACGAATACCGGAAGCGAAACCTACTCTATACCTTCCGTTATTGTTGACCTCCCAATTGGCTTTAAAATACAATCGGACAGGTATATTGCATTTAGACATCCGGAGTTTATGCGACATTATTTATTGACAGGCGTAAAATTCGGTTTTGATTTAGGCGCAGAAAAAGCAGCGGTATTAGGCAGTGGACAAAATTACGCAAATGTAATTAAGGGTACCGATATGGCCCTTGAATTAGGGCTTGGCTTAAGTTTTTTTCTACGCTATGCAACCATCTCTCCTGAAGTGAAATTTAGTTATGGTCTTAGAGATTTAAGAAAAATTAGCGAACCAAAATACCCTTTGGTAAACAGTTTAGATAAAATCACTTCTAATTTCGTTTATTTTACTTTACACATTGAAAACTAATTCTATGTCCAACTATTTAATTAAAAACACAGCAATCGTTAATGAAGGAAAAACAATACAAGGCGATGTTTTGATTAAAAATGGCAGGATAGAAAAAATAGCATCTAGTATTGAAACCCAAACCAATGTACAGGAAATAAATGGAGAAGGTCAGTTTTTATTACCTGGTGCCATTGATGATCAGGTACATTTTAGAGAACCCGGCTTAACGCACAAAGCGAATATTTATACCGAAGCAAAGGCAGCAGTGGCAGGCGGTGTAACTAGTTTTATGGAAATGCCCAATACCAATCCACCCACTTTTACACAGGAATTACTAGAGGCTAAGTATGCAATAGGCGCAGCAAACGCTCTAGCCAATTATTCTTTTTTCATGGGCACTTCACAAGAAAATTTGGAAGAAGTATTAAAAACCAATGCGAAAAAGAAGGATGTATGTGGTGTTAAAATATTCATGGGTTCTTCTACTGGAAATTTGCTAGTAGACAACCCATTAATTTTAGAAAACATATTTAGCAAGTCAGAATTATTAATCGCTACGCATTGTGAGGAAGAAAGCATTATTAAAAAAAATAAAGCTGCATTAGAAGCCATCAAGGCACATTTAGAACCGTCAGATCATCCCATTATTCGAAACGAAGAAGCCTGTTTTGAATCTTCATGGAAAGCGATACAACTAGCCCAAAAATTTGATACGCGCTTACATATTTTACATATTAGTACTGCAAAAGAATTGCAGTTGTTCTCCAATCTTCGTCCACTAGCCGACAAACGCATTACATCGGAAGTATGTGTACATCATTTACATTTTACAGCCGAGGATTATGCTAGCAAAGGAAATCTAATAAAATGCAATCCAGCTATTAAAGCGCCAGAAAACAAAAAAGCATTATGGGAAGGTTTATTAGATGATCGATTAGATATCATTGCGACCGACCATGCTCCACATACCTGGGAAGAAAAACAAGAAGATTATATTCATGCGCATGCCGGACTTCCTTTAGTGCAACACTCATTAATGTTGATGTTAAAATATGTGAAGGAAGGAAAATTGAGTATGGAAAAAGTAGTAGAAAAGATGAGTCACGCAGTTGCTACTTGTTTTCAAATAGAAAATCGCGGCTTTATAAGAGAAGGGTATCATGCCGACTTAGTGTTAGTAAAAGAAAGCCCCTACACCATAACTAAGCAAAATATTTTATACAAATGTGGCTGGAGCCCATTGGAAGGCACTAGTTTCCCCTATCAAATTAATAGCACATTCGTAAATGGTCATTTAGCTTACCACCAAGGGCAATTTAACGAAGCTCAAAAAGGAGCAAGACTTAAATTTTCAAGAGACTAATCCTTCATTCATATTTATTTAGGAAATGCAAGTTGACAAAATTACACTTCAGGATATTGGTCTCTTTGATAATGAGGAACATCAAGGCCTAGCAAGTCATTTAAACTTTTGCAAATCCAATGGAGGTAAGGCACAGCTTGACAAGTATCTACATGCACCCCTAGGCGAATTAGCACTAATTGAGAAAAGGCAAAAAGCAATTAGTGCATTTGTAAAGCAATTAGACAAAGTGGACAATATGAAAATCACCAATGGTACAAGTTTGGTGATTGAAAAATTTTTTGAAACCGGTTTTACCACCATACCTAGTCAAATAAGTTGGTCTGGCGCTTTATGGTATCAGTTTTGGAATAAAGCCGATTATTCATTAATCAAGTATTCAGTTGAACATTTAGTTGTATTCATTCAGAATTTAATGGATTGGGTGGACCTATTCGAACAAGAGCAGGAAAATCCTGTCATAGAAAAGCTAGTGCAGCAAATTAAAAAATATACCGATCATCCTGAATTAAATCGATTAAAAGACAAACATACGATTACCAGCCACCAGGAAATTTTGAGTTTAGGCTATTTTTTTATGTACTTATACAAAAACAATACAAGGGCTTTATTAGACTATTACTATGATGTAGACGCCTTGTATAGTATGGCAAAAGCTAAAACGATTTACCATTTTGAATTTCCAAAATGGATAGATGCAGCAACCCCATACTTAGAAGTTGAAGAAGCGATTCACCCACTGGTTCAAAATGCAATTAGTAATTCTTTAGCGTTGAATCCCGAAAAGAACTTTTTGTTTTTAACGGGGGCAAATATGGCTGGCAAAAGTACTTTCATTAAAACCATTGGCATTGTAGTATACTTATCGCATATTGGCATGGGTGCTCCTGCAAAAAAAGTCACCCTCACCGTTATGGATGGTCTCATTAGTAATTTAAACATTGCAGACAATGTTGTAAAAGGAGAAAGTTATTTTTACAACGAAGTACAAAGGATAAAAAATACAGTACTCAAAATTAATGATGGCAAAAAAAATTGTGTACTCATAGACGAATTGTTTAAGGGTACCAATATTTTAGATGCCATGAAATGTAGTATCAAAGTCATCGAAGGCTTACAAAAATTAAAAAGTAGTGTATATATTCTTTCTACCCATTTGTATGAAATAAGTGAACAGCTGGAACAATATAAAAATATTCAATTCAGTTATTTTGAAACACAAATCAAAGATCAAGAATTACATTTTCAGTACCGATTAAAACCTGGCGTAAGTCAGGATCGAATTGGCTACCTGATTTTAGAAAGAGAAGGTGTAGTAGATTTATTAGACCAACTTTAGTACTTTATTCAAGGTATTTTTACCCTCCATTGCCAAGCCTACAATTCCTATATTTTGAGCAAAAATTATGCTCATTAAAATTAAAGGGAGTACCTTGATAGGTATTCAAGCAATTGCCATTACGATTGAAGTAAATGTTAGTATGGGACAGGGTTACAATGTTGTTGGCCTTCCTGATAGTTCCGTAAAAGAAAGCTTAGATCGAACCGAAAGCGCAATTAAGGCCAACGGATTTCATATGCCGCGCACTAAAGTACTTGTGAATCTTTCCCCAGCTGATTTAAAAAAAACAGGGGCCGCATTTGATTTACCCATTGCCATAGGTTTAATTGCAGCCTCCGAACAACTAAGTTACACAAATCCCTTGGATGCCTATTTAATTATGGGCGAACTTGGATTAGACGGACAATTGCGCCCCATAAAAGGAGTATTGTCCATGGCTATGCAAGCAAAAGAAGAAGGTGTACTTGGTTTTATCCTTCCTTTTGAAAATATACCTGAGGCAAGAATGGTAGAGGGATTAAATGTATTCGGATTCCATCAGCTAAGCGAAGTAGTCCATTTTTTAAAAGACGAAGCTGCGCCAACAACTTATGAAAACAGGAAGCTAATTGCGAATGAAAATAGAAGCCTAAATGCTGATGAAAGCAGAAAAGTAAATAATAGTAGGTTTATTCAATCACAAAAAAATCTTCCAAAACTGGAAGACATAAAAGGACAAATGCATTGCAAAAGAGCGCTAGAGATTGCCTGTGCAGGAGGTCATAATCTAATTTTCATTGGACCTCCTGGGACCGGGAAAACGATGTTAGCAAAGAGTATCTTATCCATTTTACCACCGTTGAATCAACAAGAAGCACTAGAAACTACCCGAATTTACAGTGCATGCAATAATAGCAATACTGTTGATCGCCTTTACAGCGAACGCCCATTTCGGGAACCTCATCATACCATTTCCAATATCGCAATGATAGGCGGAGGTAGCCATCCTCAGCCTGGTGAGATTTCATTAGCACATAATGGAGTACTATTTTTAGACGAATTGCCTGAATTCAATCGAAATGTAATTGAAGTATTAAGACAACCTATGGAAGAAGGAATCGTTCATATTGCAAGGGCAAAAATGCATATTAGTTACCCTGCAAGATTTATATTGTTAGCCGCTATGAATCCATGTCCTTGTGGATTTTATAATCATCCCACAAAAGAATGCTATTGTAGTGCCAAAGCCATTCAGCGGTATTTACACAAAATTTCAGGCCCCCTATTAGATAGGATTGACTTACATGTAGAAGTTGCACCTATTAGTTATACCGAATTACACGAAAAGTGTACTGGGATTACCGCACAAGAGGTTACAGTAAAGGTGGTGGCTGCAAAAAAATTACAAGAAAACCGCTTTTATAACCAAGAATCTTTATTTTTTAATGCCCAAATGAGTAGTGCTCAACTTAAACAATACTGCCCACTCCATTCGGATGCTAAAAAATTATTACAAACCGCAATGGAAAAATTTCAATTAAGCGCAAGAGCACATGACCGTATCATTAAAGTTGCAAGAACCATTGCCGACCTAGCTATGTCTACGACCATTGAATCGATTCATTTAAGTGAGGCTATTCAATACCGAAACTTAGATCGTTCTAATTGGGGAAAATTTAAAGACTAATATTGCCCTGTTTTAAGCATCACTAAGGTACAAGCCTGAATAGTTTCAATTCCCTTTTCGGCTGCTAAGCCTTGTAAATCAGGGTTTTCGGCGCCTGGGTTAAAAATGATTCTCCTTGGAGCCAATTTTAAAATGGCATCATAATATTCCACTTGGCCGGCAGGACCGATATACAAAGTAACCGTATCAATTGCTTGGTCCTTTGGCCACTCATTGACTATTGCGATATCCTTAATGAATCCTTTTTTGATTCCAAAGGGGTACACTTCATAACCTTTCTCGTGCAACAATTCAGTTGCTAAAAAACTATAACGATCGGGATTGGGAGATGCGCCCAAAACTAGTGTGACTGGCTTTTTCATTACACAAAACTATTACTAAAAAAATAAACTGTTTTTATTTTGTGTCAATAAAACAATGTAATTTTATAA
>CANGIZ010000002.1 GCA_947454025.1 Bacteroidota bacterium
CGTTTTTTTCCTAGATTGTCTAAAATGATTTCTTAAAGATTTATACAAATAAAATAAAAGTATAAAAGCAACAGAGACATCTAATAATGTAAACGACTTATTAAAAATCCACTCATATACATCATCTAAAATTGTTACGACAAATAAGATGATAAAAAAAGCGCAATAGATATGAATACTAAATATCAAATGATCAACAAAATAATGCGCTTTACTTCTTCGATATAGCATCCATAAAAAGAATGCAAAAACAGGTAGAGAAATATACAATATCCTAGAGAAATAATGTTTAAATTGCTCAACTAGTGCTTTCCCAATTTCTAATTTATCGTCTTTGTATTTTTGAGTAAGATAAATCTGTTGCTTTGCAAGCTTTGATTCCAACCAATTAGCTCTTTTTGAAACTGGCAATTTGTTTTGTGCAGCTTCATATTGAGCTAATGTTTTATAATTAAATGTATCGGATCCAATTCTAAAATGAAAGTCATTATTTTCTTCATTTATAGAATCAAGTTTCAATCTTTTTAAATTTGCTGTCTTTGATACTAATGCACTTGAATCCGCTTTATGCTTATCTAACGCACTTGCTTCACTTAAATTTTTAGGAGCACCCGTGAATATCACCAAGAAGAATACAGCAGATACAAATAAATACATTCTTATTGGATGTAAATAAGTTGCACGCTTACCATCCATATAATGCTTTGTTAAACTTGCTGGCTTAAATAAAAGCAACTTTAGTGTTTTCCAAAGCTTGCCATCAAAGTGAGTCAAGTCCTCAATAAAATGCATTAACAAATGCCAGATACTTTCTTTTACGACTACATTTTCTTGACCGCAATGCTGACAATAACGACCAATTACGGTGGTTCCACAGTTTAGGCAATTCTTTTCGGTTCTTTCTTTTAAATGAGACATGGTGCTAAGATACAAATAGTTGTTTAGTGGTCTTACCCAAAGCCTTTTCAAACTATCCTCAATTGGGACTGCCGTTTTTCGCTTTGCTCAAAACGTCTTCCCATGTGATTGGTCTTACCCAAAGCCTTTTCAACACAAATCTTTGATTTGTGTTGTGCTTTTTTTATGCTCGCCAACTTTCGAAAGCAAGCTTTCGTCGTTGTCTTGCATAAAAAAAGCCTCTCAACTTTCGTTGAGAGGCTTTGTGCCCCAGGCGGGAATCGAACCCGCACGGGCGTTGCGGCCCACAGGATTTTCTTACTACTATGGTTTTCACCACCCTACACCGGTTTGTAGTCTGGACTATGCCTTCACCATATCTTTCGATTTAGGTGCTCCGTGTCTAGTCTCTACACGTTCCCTTTCGGGCTTCGCTCGGCATTCCCATTTTAAAGGGTTCGCCGAATTTACGGAGTTCTACATCTTCAATTTCTCGAAGCGCACTCAAATTCTTGTTCTCCTAAAGAACAGTGTCTAAGTCCTGCGTGTCTACCAGTTCCACCACCAAGGCGTCTATTGAAAGACTTAAAAAAAATCCCGAACCGAAATTCGGGATTTTGGAGCGAAAGACCGGGCTCGAACCGGCCACCCCGACCTTGGCAAGGTCGTGCTCTACCAAATGAGCTACTTTCGCTTGTACAAGAACTATTTTTAGGAGTGCAAAAATAAGGAATCAAAGCACTCTACCAAAATTTTTTTTCTATTTATATTCTGGCTTGTACTGAGAGCTTGTTTGCACCTCTGGAGTTGGCTTTTTAAAACCACTGCTAAATAACTTTGTGCAGTTGCCTAAAACCAATGACAATATAGCAAATACAGATACGTAGAATAAGAATCTTGAAGAAGTAACCCAATTTGAGTTAATGTCTTTAGATGCTTCTGGTTGTTGTAAATCTTGTGACATATGTGATTAATTACGGACGCAAAAATAGCAACTAGTTCTTAATAAAGAACGAGTTAGTTAACAATTTTATTAAAATACTGCTTCTTTTTTATAAAGTACTGATATACCAAGGATCCAGCGTATACTCCATCCAATGAAATAAGGCTTTTAGGCTGGGTTGAGCGTTTAATTTTGCCCCCTAACGCAAAACCAATCACTGCAAAATGCGCTTTTACGATGGCAGTAAAAAAGTATCCATCGCCACTTAATAAGCCTTTCCAAGCCGAAATTGCATCCAACGCAAATCGAAAAGGTAGTTTCCAAGCTAATTCTGCCAATGGCAAATTTTTACACATCATCACTAAATTGTTCCTAAAGTTCAAAAACACTTTACGACCACCTCTTGGCAAAGTTCCTGCTCCTACATGGTATACAATTGACTGAGGACAACAAAATGCCTTATACCCTGCCAGATGCATTCTCCAACACAAATCAATCTCTTCCTGATGTGCGAAGAAGGTATGGTCAAAACCATTCAATTCATGAAATACCGATGAACGAATCATCATGGCCGCGCCAGAAGCCCAAAAAATCGGAGCTACATTATCGTATTGCGCTTCATCTTTTTCACATACATCAAATATTCTACCTCTAGAAAATGGATAGCCAAGACTATCTATCCAACCACCTGCGGCACCAGCATATTCAAAATTAAAAGGATTTGCGAAAGAAAGTAGTTTAGGTTGACAAGCTCCATTTTTAGGATTTGCTTCCAAAACATCCACCATTGGTTCAATCCAATTTGGAGTAACCTGAACATCAGAATTCAACAACACATAATAATCTGCTTCGATTCTTTTTAATGCCCAATTGTACCCTCCTGCAAAACCTTCATTGGTAGCGGAAGTAATAATTTTAACTGATGGAAAATTTGCCTTTAAAAAAGCGATTGAGTCGTCGGATGATCCATTGTCTGCAACTACCACTTCGTAGCTTTCATACTGGGTAGCCAATACTGAAGGCAAAAATTCTTTAAGATATTTTACCCCGTTAAAATTCAGAATAACAATGGATACAAAAGGTTTCAACGACTTTGTTTTTGCGAATGTAAGTCCAAAATATGGGAATTTAAAGAGAAAAACTTAACTTACACCTATGAACAAGGTACATGTATTGATTTTGAACTTAGATTTATTGAATCATCCCTTGGGGTAATCGTATTTGCCTCCTCTTTTTTATTACATTTTTTTTACTTTTTTTAAATTTATACATAATGTCAACTAACCATCATGTTAGTGCCAATGCTGCAAAGTATTTGGAACTAGAAGATCAATTCGGAGCCCACAACTATCATCCAATTCCTGTCGTTTTAGAAAAAGGCGAAGGTGTATTTTTATATGATGTAGACGGAAAAAGATATTTCGATTTTTTAAGCGGTTATTCAGCCGTGAATCAAGGTCATTGTCATCCTGCAATTGTAAAAACTTTACAAGACCAAGCCGCTAAATTAACTTTAACCTCTCGTGCTTTTCACAATAATTTACTAGGCGAATACGAAGCCTACATCACCAAATATTTTGGATACGATAAAGTGTTACCGATGAATACTGGGGTTGAAGGCGGAGAGACTGCTATAAAACTAGCACGTAGATGGGGCTACAATGTAAAGGGCATTGCCGAAAACCAAGCGCGCATTATTTTTGCCGAAGGTAATTTTTGGGGACGCACTTTAGCAGCCATTTCTTCCTCTACCGATCCAAGTAGTTTTAAAGGCTTTGGCCCTTATATGCCAGGTTTTGGATTGGTACCTTATAATGATTTAGCCGCTTTAGAAAATGAATTAAAAGATACCAATGTAGCTGCATTTATGGTGGAACCTATACAAGGTGAAGCAGGTGTTGTATTACCAGACGAGGGATATTTAAAAGGCGTGCGCGATTTATGTACTCAATACAATGTGTTATTTATTGCCGATGAAATTCAAACTGGTTTAGCAAGAACGGGTAAAATGTTAGCATGTGATCATGAAGGCGTAAGACCAGATATTTTAATTTTAGGAAAAGCATTAAGTGGAGGCACTTTGCCTATTTCTGCTGTACTTGCAGACAATATTGTGATGATGCAAATTAAGCCAGGCGAACATGGTTCAACTTACGGCGGAAATCCATTGGCATGTGCTGTGGCAATGAAGTCATTGGAAGTATTAAAGACCGAGAAAATGGCAGAGAATGCCCAAGCAATGGGCACACTATTAAGAGCTGAATTAGAAAAATTAAATTCTCCACTTATTAAATTAGTACGCGGTCGTGGTTTGTTAAATGCGATTGTTATTGACCACAAAGATCCTGAAGTTTCTTGGGAACTTTGTTTACACCTACTTGATTTAGGATTATTAGCAAAACCAACACATGGAGATAAAATTCGTTTTGCACCACCTCTTATTATTAACGAAGCTCAAATTAAAGAAGCCGTTGGTATTATTGGCGAAGCATTAAAAAGATTGTCATAATATCATTGCACTTCAAATAAAAAAGCCTCAATTATATTTGAGGCTTTTTTATTTATAATAATTTTATGACTATTTAGGGATCTTAATTTTTGGCAAGAAAGTCATGATTAATATTCCAAATGAAATAACAATACACGCATACAAGGCCCATTGCTTTTGAGGGCACTCTCCCATTTGGCAAGTTGATAAAACAATAAAATTTCTAAATGACCAAGCAAGAATTAAAGCTCCTAGAACTACATTAAAACGTTTAGCCCATAAATAAGGCAGGGCAAAAAAGAGTAATGATAATCCACCAAAATATGCAAGAAATTTTCCTGGTTGACCAAAGCTACTTCCCGCACTCTTCCAGCCTGTGATTACCCAATGTTGACTATCGATAATAACCAAGGGTTGCGTAGTACAATAAAATAATGCAGCACATAATAAAAAGCCAATAGTCTGGGAATGTTTCATGGAGCAAAAATAGGTGTTTCAATGTTCAACTAAGCAATCTTAAGTCTTTTTATCCTATTAAATTGATCTCCTTTTTCCAATAGCTCTTCTTCGATATCAAAATCGTTTTGTAAGCCTAGCCAAAAATTTGGAGTATTTCCAAAGTATTTTGCCAATCTTAAGGCAGTATCGGCTGTAATGCTTCTATTCCCTTTTATTATTTCTGAAATTCTAGTTTGTGCAATATCAGTTTCCTTGCAAAGGCGATATGCACTTATATTTAATGGTATTAGAAACTCTTCTTTTAATACTTCTCCCGGATGTATGTTTTTTATCTTTTTCATAATAGTGAATTAATGGTAGTCAATTATTTGAATGTTTTCAACGTTTTCATTTATCCAAATAAATATGATTCTCCATTTATTATTAATTCTTATAGAATAATATGCCGACAAATCACCTTTTAACTTTTCTAACTTATTGGAAGGTGGTAAGGAAAGATCCTTAATATTTTCAGAGCGATGGACCATTCTTAACTTCCTTCTTGCGATTGCCTGAATTGATGCTGGTAATTTTTTTGAAAATTCACCTTGCCAAATTTTAAGCGTTTCTTTATTCCCAAAACTTAGTATCATACTAACGTTTTACGATACTTACGTTAAAGGTAAGTATATTTTTTAATGACGTATAGATAAATAATAATTGGGCTTTAGGTTTTCGGAAAATACTAGCATCCGCACCGGTATACTTGGATTGCTAGCTTCGCTAGCATCCGCACCGGTATACTCGCTTTACCCAAAGCCTTCCAAATAAAATGCAAGGCATTTTATTTGGCTTTTTTTATGCTTGCCCGCTCATTCAAGCAAGCTTGATTCGCGGTCTCGCATAAAAAAAGCCTCTCAACTTTCGTTGAGAGGCTTTGTATCGAGGTCCCGAGCGGGTCACATTTAAATTATTTAAACTCAATAATATCAAGGATTTTGGCATACTTAATAGTTATTAGTTACCTAAAAAGACACCAATTGGCTTTATAAATTCTCTATTCAGATAACAATACTAAGTTACCAAAAACTATGCAAATAATCAAAAAATAACACATATAAAAAAGTACTAATTAATGTGTCTAGTGAAATGTTTTTAGCCGTAAAACCGTTCAAGTTGGCTCTCATACTTGACAAAAAAATTAGTACAAAGTACAATATATATGTATATAAAATCCCCCATTTATAAAGACCTAGCTAATTTTTAACAAGAATTGTTACTTGAAAAATAATGTTAATTTAAAAAGTTCTTTAACTCTTAGGTAATTTTCAACTTTCAGATTATAGTAGAAACACAATCTATAATTGAGCCTAACAGCATCTTCCAAATACTCGTTTCTTTTACCATTTAGATATCTAAATTGCATAAGTTCTTCATAGCACTGATCCATTAAGCCTTCTAGGTCTCCGGAAGCTTCTTCAAAATGTTCTAATATTCCATCTAATTCTTCTTCAGAGAATGAATCGCTAATTGGTCCATCGTATTTCATAAATGAAAATTTAAAAATTATAATTTTTTCTCTTGTGCCAACTTGAGCAGCATTAACTCTATCCTATTTAACCTTTCTTTTAATTCTGTGTTTTCTTTGCTTAACTCCTGAATTGACTTAACCAAAACTGGCATCAAGTTACCATAAGTAGCCTCCCATTTATTGGGGGTGGCTTTATAGACTAATTTAAGCCAATCTGCTTTAAACTTGTTCTGAGATTCGTCTAACTCTTGGGCAATGAACCCAGCATTTAATTCTCTCCCGATTTTGCTTCCATCAGATTTGCCATCATGATACCACTCTCTTTTATCCCAATTAAAAATTCTTGGCTTCAATGAGTTTATAAAATCCAATCCAACTGTCAAATCTTGTATGTTTTTCTTGTCTCTTCTATCAGAAAGAGAAGTAATGTTTTGAACATTTGATCTGATTGTAGTAATTGAACTATTCCCAAGTGTAACTTCATTTGAAACATTGTTTCCAGAGGCAGTTGCACCATAACCGATAACTATATTATTATTTCCAGTCATTAGACTTGCACCTGCATTATCTCCAATTACAACGTTATAATTTCCGGTTGTATTACTATATAATGAATATCCCCCAATTGCCACATTACGACTTCCAGTTGTATTATTAAACAAAGCATCCATTCCAATACCATTATTTAAATTACCTGAAGTATTTCTAGCAAGAGCCGCTAATCCAATTGCTGTATTTTGTGCCCCAGTTGTATTATCATGTAAGGTAGAAGCTCCAATTGCCGTATTTTGGGCTCCAGTTGTATTCAAGTTTAACGCAGTGTGACCTAATGCGCTATTGGCCCAACCTGAAGTATTATATGCAAGTGTATTACTACCAACTGATGTGTTTTCTTGACCAATTGGCAGAGTACCTACAATGTTGCTAATTAAAGCATTTTTACCGATAGCTGTATTTGAGGTATCTGCTCCACCACCTCTACCAACAATTAATGAATTAACTTTTAAATCAAATGCACCTAAATCAACTGCTTGAGTTGCTCCTGTATAAGGAACCCCAGAAGTTACAGAAGTTGAAACCGTTCCGTCTGCCATTAAATACTGGTTTGAAGTTCCTGCTAATATTTTGTAACCAGAAGCTAATATTGTTCCAGAAGTTTTCACGTCAGTTATATTTGCATCACCTAGTTGTATTGTATTTGATGTTGCTACTAAGCTATTAGCTCCAATAGCAGTTGAATTGGAAATTGTACCACTAAATACATCTGCTGAATAACCAATCAATGTGTTATTATTCCCTGTGGTATTTGATAATCCAGATGAAAGGCCAATTGCTGTATTGTTATTCCCAGTTGTGGTTCTATTTAAAGAATAATAACCTACTGATGTATTATTGTTTCCATTACTATTTTTAAGTGCGCCATTCCCAAATGCACTATTATTGATTCCGGTTAAATTATAAAATAATGATGTCACACCAAATGCTGAATTTCTATAACCTGTTGTATTACTAAATAAAGAAAATAAGCCAAATGCACTATTATCAAACCCCGTAGTGTTTGAAACTAAAGATTGATAACCTAACGTAGAATTTTCATTACCAGATATATTGTTCTGCAATGCACCTGGACCAACTGCAGTATTCCAATAACCAACTGTATTATTCTGCATACTTGCAGATCCAACCGAGACGTTTTCATATCCAGTAGAATTAGAAAACATAGAACTTGAACCAATAGAAGTATTGTTGCTACCAGTTGTATTAGATGTCAAAGCATAGCCGCCTACACTAGTATTATTTGAACCTGTCGTTGTCCCAAATTGAGAATATGTACCTATAGCAGTGTTAAAATTTGAAGTTGTGTTACGAGTTAATGACTGCATTCCTAAAGCAACATTATAAGATCCAGTTGTATTTTGATATAAGGCTAAAGATCCACTGGCAGTATTTCCAACACCAGTAGTGTTAGAATATAAAGTACCTGACCCAAAAGCCCCATTAAAATTCCCAGTAGTGTTAGAATATAAACTAGCTACACCTAAAGCCCCATTATTATTCCCAGTTGTATTGTGTATTAATGAATTGACCCCAATAGCAGTATTATCTGAGCCGGTTGTATTATCCCTTAAACTCATGGTTCCAACTCCAGTATTTGTATTTCCGGTTATATTTGAAACCAATGCGCTATCTCCAACAGCAGTATTCTGAAACCCAATTGTATTGGATGCAAGACTATAAACACCTAATGCACTATTAGAATAACCAGTTGTATTTGAATAAAGTGAATTAGTTCCCAATGCGATATTATTAGAAGCAGTAGTATTGTTATAAAGACTTTGGTAACCTATAGCAGTATTATTACTACCTGTAGTATTATAGAACATTGAATTCGAACCTAAAATTGAATTAAAGCTACCAGTTGTATTAAAAAATGAACTACTAGTTCCTATTGAAGTATTATCATGACCAATTGTATTCGAATATAATCCACCCATCGCAACTAAATTATTACCTGTTGTATTCGCTCTTAAAGTTCTAAAGCCTATTGCAATATTAGCATTAGCCTGATTGTTTAATAATGCCTCTACACCAACAGCAACATTTTCTCGGCCATCAGTATTGCTATTTAAAGCCTTATATCCTATTGCTAAATTTTCAATACCAGTAGTGTTATTTTGAGAAGCTTGATATCCAATAGCTGTATTATAAATACCACTTATATTGCTATTTAACGACTGGAATCCAATTGCTGTATTATTTGTAACTGAAGCAGTTCCAGCTCCGATCCCTATTGTTAGCCCATTTACTTTTAAATCATATGCACCCAAATCAACTGCCTGACTAGCACCAGTGTATGGCACACCAGCAGTTACTGATGTGGTTACAGTTCCATCTGCTCTCAAATATTGCGTTGATGTTCCATTAGGAACTTTAAACCCAGCAGCAGTTACTGCGCCATTAGTTTTTACATCCGTTATGTTTGGATCCCCTAGTTGAATCTGATTGCTCGCAGTTACTTGTGCGTTGTATCCAACTGCAGTTGAATTTGAAATTGATTGAAGAGTCGATCTAGTTAGTGCACCTAATAAAGTTACTTTCGAAGCAGTGGTTAAGGTATTACCCGAAAATGAGCCAACCGCAACGTTATCATCTCCATTATTATTTTGCAATGAATTAAAACCAATTGCGGAATTTCTAACTCCGATTGTATTTTTATTTAAGGATAATGCACCAACAGAAACATTTCCAAACCCTTCAGTATTATTTTGGAAACTATGAGATCCGATTGAAGTGTTTGAATAACCAATAGTATTACTAACCATTGAAGATTTACCTATTGCAGTATTTCTAAAACCATCTGTATTAGAAGAGAGTGCACTATCGCCAATTGCGGTATTACTAACTCCAGTAGTATTTGTAAAAAGGGATTGAAAACCTACTGCCGTATTATATCCACCATTAGTATTTGATTTAAGCGACTCAAAACCTATCGCTACATTTCTAATGCCAGTAGTATTATTTAAAAGCGCATTGTTACCGACCGTAGTATTCGATGTGTTACTCGAAGTTCCTGAACCAATTCCAATTGTCAACCCACTGACTTTTATGTCATTTGTAAAATTGGAATTACTAACTGCCATTTTACCATCGATTCTACTAGATAAACTAGCTGTGTCAGAATAGTTAAATTTTGAATTAATTCTATTTGATAAACTAATTGTATCACTTTTATTAAGCTTTGTGTCTAAACTTGCTTGGGTTAAAGTAGAAATCGGCTTATCCAAATCTGCTGTATTATTCACTTTATCAATAGTAAGAACTACTTTCAAATCACTTATACTAGCAACACCAGTTCCTCCCGATTTAACAGGAAGAATACCAGCCACATTTACTGCATCTACACCATTACTATAGTATGAATAAGGGACAAATTGTAAAGGAGTTGTTCCCATTGTAATAAAATTTATCCCACCTGTTGGGTCCATCTCAACTTTCAGATATTTGTTACTCAATTTCCAATTCACATTTGAGTAATTGCCAATGGCTGATATTACTCCTGTATCTCCTATCACTACAGAAAATATACCTTGTGCATTTGTTAGAACATTTCTTGTTTCGATATAATCAGGATTACTTGTATTTGTTCCAGTTAAGATTGAAAGCTTTAAAGAAATCTTTTGACTTGCAAGTATTGTTCCGTTTGCACTTCTAGCAACTCCTTGAAAGTTAATGCCCTGCGAGTTGCCCACATAACTTATCATCAAAAACACATACACAACTATTGATTTTAGGATCCATTTCATGACTAAAGCTTGATAATTTTATAAATTCCCGTTTTAATTTTTCCTGCAATTGGCTTAAAATAAACCTGAATATAATATTGTCCAGAAGCAAAATTTGACATATTGACTTGATTTTGCATAGAACCAAATGTTGTAAAACTTGGACTTCGGTAAAATATCCTTGATTCTAGATCAATAATTTGATATTGTAGCTGCCCCCCGCTGCTTAAATCAGAATTCAAGTGCGCTATAGTATTAACAGGATTAGGAGTTATATTTATTTCGTTAATGCCAAATGGAGTATATATTTCATTAATTCCGGTTACTAGTGGAGGATTTTCTTGCAAAAATCCACTACTTAAACTAACGCCACTAGTGCTATTGAAATTAGTAATTGAGATTGTTTCCCCTGTACTAATAGTCAATGAAAATCCATTTTGCGTACCTGACAAACCTCCAATATTTAAAGTAAAAGGTGAAATCGTCTGTGACTTCCCATTTATAAAAACAGTGCCTATCAATAAAAGAGATAGTAAAAATGATTTCATCTTAAAATTGTCTAAAGTTTTAAAATACTTAATGGACTCAATTATTAAAGAAACGCTGATATCGAGTTATTTAAAATTAACTCGTCAATAACAAAACGACTACAAATGCGACGAAGTATTAGACTATTTTAGGTTAAATATCTAAATGAATAAAATCTTATTTAAAATATTGATTTACAATAAAATACAAATTAGTTATATACTAAATAACAAACCTAATACTGTTGAAATAATTATTAACTTCGAGTTTTATCCAACCTAATGAAACAAGTACTTACTATTACAGGCATAATACTCTGTTTTGCAGTTTCCTTTTCACAGTCAACTTCAAATAACAAAGGATTAGACGTATTATCACTATCAAATCAATCAATCCAGATTTTCGGTAAGCTTAGAACTTCCAAGTACTTGTCATTGGCAAAGCCATTCAATAACCACATTCAAACTATTATTAAGTCAGATAGTGGCATTTTCTGTCTCGTTGACGGAACTGGAATGCTTTACAAACTATCTAAATCTGATGGTCAATTCAAAAGAGTAGACTCAACTCTTTTTTGGGGTTACAACCTTGGTGCATTCCCGTTTACTTATAAAACGGAGATCTACAATTTAGGTGGCTCTGGCTTATGGAGAAGTAATGGACACTTACGTAAATTTAATTTTAAAGCCCATGAATGGGATATTGTTCCCCTTAATGAGGAAGTGTCAGTCATTTCAAGCGACAAAGCTGGTTTGGTCTATTATGATCAACAAACTGGAAAAATTTACTCCGGCTATTCATACAATATTAATGATGGGATTAAACCTGATTCCAAAGGTCCCGAATATTACTACAAAGTAATGTGCTTAAATCTGGCAACTAATGAATGGAGCTACCTAGGTGAATTGAATTCAAATCTGATTGATGATATCAAATCAGAGTACAATATAGCAGCTACGCCAATTGGACTCCTAACATTAAACAATACAAATCTTAGCCTCTGGGACTTCAAAAACAATCAACATTACCAATTGAATGATGCAAAAGGTGTATTTCAGTCAATAAAAAGAGGAATCGATACAACACTTGTTTTTTACAAAGACAACCAACTATATTTAAGCAGAGGAACAAACAATCTGGATTCAATCAAGTTAACTATTGACGATTTCCATTTAGCCGGCACTATATACTCAACTTCATTATTAACAATACTTAAACCTTATAGAAAGGCTATTTACATCCTCATTGTTGCACTTATTTTGATGTCTGGATATCGAGGTCTGATTGCATATAAAAGGTCCGTAATAAGCAAATATGAGGCGCAGGCCTTAGCTGAAAAAGAAACCTTAGATGTGTCAATTAAGTTGTTTACTGATCAAGAGCTGCTATTACTAAATTTACTCATTTCTAATAGCTCGAAAGGTGCAAAAACCAACATTAATGACATTAATGATTTCTTAGGCTTTGCCCATATGTCTATAGATACGCAAAAGCAGCAACGACATAATCTTATCACAAGCATCAATAAAAAATACCTAAACAAGACAACAAGAAACTTGATTCAAAGAGAGAAGCTGGAGTTCGATAAAAGGTCCTTTGTCTACTTTATATTTGAAGATGAACTTTCAATACTTCCAAAGTATATTCCCAAGGATGTTTAATTGAAGTTATGAATGTGTAGTAAATTGATACTAAAGTGATGTAAGGAATGCAAACAATCTACTTTGTCTCTTTATGACTTAATCATTTTAAACAAGCTTGATTCCAAATATCCATTTTTTGTCTTCTTCCTCCACTTAGCAATGATTTGAAAAACTTTATTTGATTATTCATTGTCAACAAGGCATACCGAGCTTTATCCATAGCACCCTTATTTAGCTTAATCAAATTAACTACGATCTGAGTTAATTGAATGAGAATAGAAAGTGATAGATTGGATAGCTCATTATATGATCGCACCCTTCGTAAGATCAATTGTTTTACAACAATACTGGGATCAAACTAAGCTTATAGGCTTTTCTATATTCACCTAGTCAGCAGAATCATAATCGGTTTTATGTAGAAGCCTTACCAGTGAAGACTGTGCATTTTGACCCAGTTGTCAGTCGGACGACATTGCCGGGATTAACCGTTGATGAACTAATTTACTTTACGAATAAAGCGCCAATGAGTTGAGTAAGGATTTCCATTTCCTTAAGCAGTCAAGTTTTAGCCAACACTGCTTTTATGTAATAATAATTAGTAAGAGATTGCACAAAACGTATCCAGAAAAACAATTAACTTTCCCCAAATCATTCACAATAGCCATTTAAAATTCAAAACAGCTAAAAATGAGATACGTTTTGGCAACCCCCTACTACGCTTTGCCAATATGTCAAAGAACTTTTTGTAAGCGCAACATTATTTGCCGGTTACTCTTCGAATTGATTTTTATCTATTAAAATGATTTTTTAGGAAGCACTTAGGGTTATTCTTTGGAGTTCAGCTAAGCTTATTTCATACGCTAAAAAAGAGTCAAAAGCACGTTTGTAAACTTCAATGTATTCAGCTTCCAACCCTAGATTTATTGCATTTTCATACAAACGCATTGATAGCCCAACGATAAACTTGTAGTTCACTTCATCATAATGACGATATCCATCTTTATTGTAAACACAAGCAACCTGCTCTTTCTCAATACCCTTTTGCTCATAGTAATCAACTAGATAATGAAATATGGCTTTCCTTGTCCATTCCCTTATTACCCAGTCTTGTTTGTTATTTTCGAGTCTTGTTATAAATTGATTCATCCCATCTTTAAACTCTTCAAAGTCGAAATTTGGCTTGTAAATGATCATAATTATTGATTTGAATTGTTAGTGAATTGGGTTTTGTTTCTTTCAAGCATTGCATTTACATCGGACTGGTAATAGAAGTAGATCCCGCCAACTTTAGTGTAATTAAGGTGGCCATTGTTTCTTAAATTTTCAATGGTGCTATCGCTGATTGCAAGTTGTTTTTTCAGGTCCTTTGACTTAAGGATTTTGTACTCTTGCATACCAGATTGCTTAGGAAGCTTATTTTCAAGTTCCTTTAATAGATCGTTTTTGAATTGGTTTAACATCTCTTGGATGTCTGACTGATCGTACATTGTTTTCATATTATAAATTGTTTGATGATTTACTTGTATGGTTGCCGAAAATGGCTTTTAGAGCACCGAAATCGTCCTCTACTTTCTGAGAGGATACCTTGCTATAAATTTGAGTTGTCTTGATGCTAGCGTGCCCTAATGCCCTAGAAATCGTCTCCATGGGCACTTTGTTATTCACAGCTATACAAGCAAAAGAATGCCTCCCAATGTGGCAGGTTAACGACTTATTTAAACCTGCTTCTTTAACAACATCCTTTAAAGCTTGATTCATTTTTTGATTTGATGGCACTGGGAATGATTTGCCTTTATACTTTGCTGCCGGATTGTTCTCATACCTTTCAATTAACATCCTTGCGTTTGGTAAAATAGAGATAATGCAATCTTCGTTTGACTTCTGTCTAGAAATTCGGATTAGCTTCTTTTCACTATCAATATTTTCAGGTGCAAGATTCTTAAGATCTGAGTAACTCAATCCAGTGTATACCATAAAACAAAACAGATCTCTAACTATGGCCAAGCGTTGATTATCTTTAAAGTCCAATGACATAATTTTATCTACTTCCCCTATAGTTAATGTTATTCGTGTCGTAGGAGCCAGCTTGATTTTGTACTTTCTTGTTGGGTCGGATTCAATCCAATCTAGCTTAAGGGACATATTAATAACCGCCCTGATTCGTTTAATATGCTTTGCAATAGTATTGGTTTTGTTGCCTCGAAACTTGCTTAGATAGGTGCTATAAGATGTCAGAAATTCATAGTTGACGTCTTGCAGGTTTGCATTACTTTGCTTGTATTGCTTCCTTATAAACGACTCTAAGATACCCTTATCGGCCTTATAGTGGCAGATAGTATCTTTGTTGTACTGATCCTTATTGGAGTCTATAAAAAATTGAAAAGCATCCAACAACTTTTTTGCTTCTACATTGTTTTCGTTGCCTTTTAGAAATGCCTTAACTGAAGCATTTGTGACTTCCTTATTCAGCATTCCCATTTTGCCAACATAAGCCCAAAAGTCCTTTTCCTTTTGTTGGATGATACTATTAAGATGTAAGGACTGAGGATGAGTAGATTTAAACCTGAACTTGTTTTCATCCCAATACTTGGGATCCTCTGAAATATTCATTGAAAGGTTTATCTCGTTCCCAATCCCATTGATTCTCATGTAGATGGGTGCCTTACCTAAACCGTTCATTTTTGATTTAATCTGATAAAAGTTAACTTTTAACATCGTGAAATTTTGTTTAGTACATATATAAATATCAGAGTGGAAGACAAAAAATGGCTAAATCGAAAAAAACTTTAAAATAATTTAAATAGTATGTTAATAGGAATTGTGGATGGATCCCGTTAGTTACCCAATTGGTTACCAAATAACATTAAGATTTATGCCAGATAAAGGATTCAGGGAGGCTTGGAAACAAAAAATGCCAGTAATCTAGGATGATTACCAGCATTAATTGTATTATAAAAACATACGTGAGGTCCCGAGCGGATTCGAACCGCTGTAGAAGCTTTTGCAGAGCTCTGCCTAGCCACTCGGCCACAGGACCCTTTCGGGACGCGAAAATAACACAAAGAAGTTAATTATAAAAGAATTTTCCAACTAATACGAATTAAACGACATTTGTAGCCTAAATAACATTGTAATGTCGACAATTGGAGCATCGGAATTGATCATTAATGATCGTGGAGCAGTTTACCATCTAAATGTAAGGCCAGAGGAATTAGCAGATACGATTATAACAGTGGGTGACCCAGAAAGAGTTGCCACAGTTAGTAAATATTTTGACCGCATTGAACACAAATGTGCGCATAGAGAGTTTATTACACATACTGGATATATTGGCAATAAAAGAATCTCTGTTTTAAGTACCGGAATTGGCCCCGACAATATCGACATTGCGCTTAACGAAGTAGATGCCTTAGCAAATATCGATTTTGAAACACGCACTATAAAAGAGCAGAAAAAATCTGTTTCAGTTATTCGTATGGGCACTTGTGGGTCATTACAAGGCGAAGTGGGCGTAGATCAATTGGTTGCAGGAACACATGGTCTTGGCATTGACAATTTGCTACATTTTTACAAGCTCAATAATAATTCCGAAGAACAATCTATATTAACTGCATTCGAACAACATACCCAAATTACAAACCATAAAATACAGCCTTATATTGCCAGTGCAAGTGCGGGGTTAATTAAGCACTTTGCCGACGGATATAGTCATGGCATTACGGTTACCTGTCCTGGATTTTATGGTCCGCAGGGACGTATTTTAAGGCTGCCATTAAGTATGCCCAATCTGGTGGACCAGATGACAAGTTTTAGATATGGCAACCATCATATTGCTAACTTTGAAATGGAAACCAGTGCCATTTACGGGTTGTGTAATTTATTGGGGCACCAATGTTTGAGTATTAATGTTATTGTTGCGAATAGAGTGAAGAAAGAATTTAGTAAAGATCCAGCGAAAGCGGTGGAAAATATGATTCAAAAATCATTAGGCATTATTGCATCTATTTAATAAAATGTAAAGCAACTATTATGCAAATACAATTTTCAAAATACCAAGGCACAGGCAATGACTTTGTAATCATTGATAATCGTGATGGAAGTATCTCTTTGTCCAATCAACAAGTTGCTTTTTTATGTGATCGAAGATTTGGTGTGGGTGGAGACGGCCTTATGTTATTAGGCACTGCTACAGGATTTGATTTTTCAATGACTTACTATAATGCCGATGGCACCGAAGGAACTATGTGTGGCAATGGAGGAAGATGTTTAGTTCAATTTGCGCATGACAATGGAATTGTCAAAGAGCATTACCACTTTATTGCAATTGACGGCCCACATGAAGCCATAATTCATAACAATGGATGGATACATCTAAAAATGTCTGATGTTAATGCAGTTGAAACTGGCGAAGGATTTTTTGTAACCAATACCGGATCTCCTCACTATATTAAAATGGTATCCAATATTGAAAAGCATGATGTAGTTGGGGAAGGAAAAGCAATAAGATACAATGACCGTTTTACAAAAGAAGGGATCAATGTGAATTTTGTAGAACACCTAGCCGATCACTTATTTATAAGAACTTACGAGCGTGGAGTAGAAAATGAGACCTATAGCTGTGGAACAGGTGTAACCGCTGCTGCCATTGTTTCTTGCTTGCATAAGGAAGGGGAACACAATGTGCCTATTCAAACCTTAGGTGGAAAATTAGCAGTTAGTTTTAACAACAAAGGAGGTGGCCACTTTAATCATATCTGGCTAAAAGGTCCCGGCACATTTGTTTTTAAGTCTAGTATTCATTTAAAATAGTCTTCCTAAAATATTTTACCAATGGCATTATTTAATGTACGTGTATATGGCATTTTAATTGATAGCCAAGACAGATTATTAGTAAGTGACGAATTCATTCGTGGCGCCTTTATTACAAAACTTCCTGGTGGAGGTTTAGAAATTGGCGAAGGTACAAGAGATGGCCTTGCCAGAGAATTTATGGAAGAAGCCAATTTAGAAGTGAAAGTGGGTGAACATTTTTATACGACCGACTTTTTTCAAATATCCGCCTTCAATAATACAGACCAAATTATCTCTATTTATTATCGCGTATACTCCGACAAAACCGAAACCATTGTAGCAAAAGAAAAAGCTTTTGATTTTTTACCCGAGCAGGTTGCCGATAATACTGGTACCGCAGAACATTTAAGATGGATTTATCTAAATGAATTAAACGAGGAAGCAATGACATTGCCAATTGACAAAGTTGCTGTTAAAATGTTGTTAGACCAACGCCATTTTTAGTAGCTGAAGAAAATTAATTACACTTCATTTTCAATTCCCATCGCAGCTAATTTCATTTTCTTAGCAGTGTCGTGTCCTAAATAAATTTCAATTCTTTTTTCTACAATAGTAATTACAGGAGTAAGTATAATAGCCATTGTAAACTTATACATATAGTTCACAATACAAACCGCAATTACAAAACTCCAAGTCCAATTGTTACCCAATTTAAATGCAATTACTAAAACCACGAAGCTATCCACTAACTGCGAAACCACAGTGGAACCTGTGGCACGCAACCAAGGCATCTTCTCCCCTGTTATCTTTTTAATTTTGTGAAACACAATAACATCTATAAACTGACTCACTAAAAAAGCAACCAAACTTCCTAAAATAATCCACATACCTTGACCAAAAATGGCTTCAAAAGCAGTTTGCATACTTGGCACGCCATTGCCCACCTTGGAGCCTACCCAAAAAGCAGCAGGCGCAATACGCATGGCGATGTAAAACATTAAAAAAGCATAGGCAATTAAACTCACCGCTGTAATGCTTATCCTTCTTACGGCCTTTGGTCCATAATATTCATTTACAATATCGGTAATCACAAACTCTAATGGCCATAACAACACGCCACAAGTTAAATTAAAGGACAAGCCCGATTCCCCTAAAATGGTAAAATTCGCCGGAGCTATTCCCAACACCCCTTCCAAAGAAAAGATCTTTCCACCAATACATTCCGCAATTAAAGCATTGGCTACAAAAAAAGCAGTTATGCCTAAAAAAAGCTTAGTGGATTTATCTTTAAGAATTGAATGAATCATGGATATCTTTTGAGGTGTTAAATAAAAGCAGCGATTATTTGTAGCAATAACATTAAAACAATCACAATTGTTTGCCATTTTGAAACTTGAATGGGCTGCTTAGTGAATTTCATGGCCAAGTACCAAATTCCAAAACTAATATTAGCAACGGGTGACATTTCCAAGCCCAAAACAGCTATGAAATTGGCCAAATAACTGGGCAATTTCAGCCATTTCAAAAGCATGATCATCAAGCTCAGTATAAAAAACACATTGCAAATAATAGCAAGCTTGCCTAAGAACGCCAGTACCGAATTGTTAAAAATTTGTTTCATAGGAACCAATTGGCTACAAGATAAGAAAATTACGCAAAAAGGCTTTTTAGTTGTAGGTTTGTGACTATAATTTATACGCATGTTGAAGACCTATTTTAAGTCGGTATTACCGCATATTATTGCCGTTGCCATTTTTGCTATTGTTGCCATTGTTTATTGTAAACCTGCTATGGAAGGAAAGGTTCTACAGCAATCCGATATCACACAGTGGAAAGGAATGGCACAGGATGCCTTACAATATCGTGACAAATATGGACATACGCCATATTGGACAAATAGCATGTTTGGTGGAATGCCTACGTATCAAATTACCGGTATCCCTGCCAATCCATTTTCAATTGGCGCTTTAGATGGCCTTTTTACTTTACACTTGCCTGAACCTATTGGCTTATTTTTCTTGGCCAGCATTTGTTTTTATTTCTTGGCACAGGTTTTAGGTTTTAATACCCTCTTAAGTATCATTGGCGGATTGGCATACAGTTATGCAACCTATAATCCAATCATTGTAATGGTGGGGCATATTACTAAAATGCATACCATTGCTTATTTGCCGTTTTTCATTGGAGCACTATTATTATTGTTTCGCAAAAAATATATTACAGGTAGTATTTTAACCACCATTGCTACTGCCCTATTTGTGCAAGCCAATCACTTGCAAATCACTTATTACGGAATTATCATTGTTGCATTTATGTCCATCTATTTTTTAATAGTTTGGATTAAGGCAAAAGAATATAACCACTTATTTAAAACTATGGGATTAGCCATAGTTGCTGGTATGCTAGGTTTAGCGGTGAATGCGCCCATGCTAGTGAGCACTTATGAATACGGAAAAGAATCCATCCGTGGCGGTAGTGCTTTAACAACTAAGGATAGCAAAACGACAGCAACTGGTTTAAATAAAGACTATGCATTTAGTTATAGTATGTACAAATCTGAGCCTTTGGTGATGATGTTTCCTAATTTGTATGGTGGTTCGAGCGACCCTAATACGGTAGATCCTGCAAGCTCAAAAGGAATTGAAGTATTACAACAAATGCAACCACAAATTGCACAACAAGTACAATCCTTTTTAAATTTTTATTGGGGAGGTATCGGTTTAACGGCAGGCCCTCCTTATGTTGGTATTATCATTTGCTTTTTTGCTATAATGGGATTAAGTGTTAAATCAAATGAGCACCGCTGGTGGATAGCGGCAGCTATTATTTTTTCATTGATGCTAGCTGCAGGTTCGTATTTTATTTCATTTAATAGTTTTGTTTTAGAACACCTTCCTTTCTATGATAAATTCAGAGCACCAAGTATGATTATTGTGGTACCTACTTTATTGTTAGGCGTTATGTCTTTATACGGAATGGATGCAATGAGTAAAGAAAGCGATTGGAAAGCTGTTTTCTCGAAATACAAATTGAGCTTTTTAGTACTTGGTTTTGTAATTGGTTCGGCATTGTATATTTATATGACCAGTGACTTTAAAAGCAGCGAGGACGTACAAAGATTGGCTCAATGGAATTCAATTGTGAATGCTCAAATTAAAGATCCAGCTACAGCTGCTCAATACACTACTCCAGCAAATGATTTAGTAAATGCAGTGGCAACCGATCGTAAAAATTTAATTGAAGGCGATCTTGCTAAAGTATTCTTTTATATTTTGGCGATTGGCGTTTTGCTTTTCTTAGCCTTTAAAAAAATCATCAACCAGACTGTTTTGTTTATTGCATTTGGATGTATTGCACTATTTGATTTATTCCATTTGAATCTTAAATATTTAAAACCAGAAAGCTTTGTGGAAGCTTCTGAAAACGAAAATGCATTTACTTTAACACCATTAGACAATGCCTTGTTAAAAGACAAGAGTCATTACCGCGTTTTTGATATTCGATCTGGTGTTCAAAATTCATTTAATGGAGGTGCCATTATAGCCTACCATCACAAAACTGTGGGTGGATACAATCCTGCTAAATTGAGCATCTATCAGGACTTAATTGAAAATCAGTGGTACAAGTTTCCAAACTGTATGCCAACAGTAAATATGATGAATACGAAATACATCATCACAGGAAACATCAATAATGATACGGTCCCAAATCCTAACGCTTGTGGCAATGCCTGGTTTGTGAAAGGAATTGATTTCAGAAAAGGACCTGCTGAAGTGATGAATCAATTGAGTTATTTTAATCCAAAAGACACAGCAATTGTAGAGGAAAAAGATAAAATTGCAGACTTATCTGATATACAATTTGACAACCAAGCCTCAATTCAATTGGTTAGCAACGAAAATGATGTGGTGAACTACACAAGCAATTCAAGCAAAAAGCAACTGGCCATTTTCAGTGAAGTATATTACAAATTAGGTTGGAAAGCTTATATAGACAATAAAGAAACGCCGATTGTAAAAGCGAATTATGTATTAAGGGGCTTGGTGGTTCCAGCTGGCAAACATGATATCCGTTTTGAGTTTAAACCTAGTTCTATTGAAACTGCTCAACTAGCCAGCAAAAGCATTTCATGGATTTTATGGGGTGTTATAATCGGATTGATTGGAATACATTTTTACAATAAGAAAGCGCAAGACTAATGCAATTAAGCATTATTATATGTAGTTACAATCGTGCCACTTATATTGGCGATGCCCTCACTTGTTTATATGAACAAACAAGTGGCCTTGAAGCATTTGAAGCAATTATTGTGGACAATAATTCTACCGACAATACTCCTGCAGTTTTTCAAGCATGGAGAGCTGCTCACCCCAATGGCAATTTTTCTTACATCACTGAACCCCAGCAAGGTGCTTCCTATGCAAGAAATACAGGTGCTAAAATAGCCAAAGGTCAATGGCTTTGTTTTTTAGACGATGATGCACTTGCCACTGAAACATATGTTGCCAATGTCATTAGACATATTCAGGACCAACCCTATATTGTTGGATTTGGAGGACGCATTATACCCAAATACATTCCTGCCGAACCCAAATGGATGAGTCATTATGTGTCTTCACTAGTAGGTAATTTTGACTACGCCCCTGTTGCATGTGCATTTGAAAATGGAAAGTATCCTTTGGAGTCCAATATGATAGTTAAGAAATCTGTTTTTGAGGAAGTAGGTGGATTTAATACGGCATTGCCTGGCGTGGTAGGAACTTTAAGAATTGGAGGAGAAGGAAAGGAATTGTTTTTTAAAATTATGGCCCTGAACCATACTATATATTATGATCCTAGTATTTGTGTGTACCATGTAGTGGAAGTAAAGAAACTAACTAGTGAATATATGTATCGAGTGGCGAGTGGTATAGGCCGCGGGGAAAGAGCAAGAACAAAAGCCATTTCTCAAAAAGCATATTACTACAAAGTCATTGAGTATGTCATTAAATGGGGCGCCTCCCTTGTACTAGCCATAAAATATGCACTTCAAGGGAAACCAGCAAAATCTTGGCCAGTGATCCAGTTTAGAATTGACGCATTAAAAGGTTTGCTGATTAAATAAACTGCGGAACTTTACAAACGAACACAAATTTATATACACTTGTAAAAATGTGCTTTGCCCCCCATAATAGTTGGCGCTAATCTCCACACTTCTATTACATTTTTTCCAAGTGCCCAATATTGCTTTAAGGCAGGCAAAGGCGATTGCAATTGGATGACACTTTCAATGATACAACAAAACATTGCAAAGGGAACTGACCAGGTAAAATTCAATAGCTGAAATAAAAACCATGCAATACCATATTGTTTTCGAATACGTACATGATTGGAGACCATTAATTGAAGCCCCTTTTTGTCATATAAGTTCTCATAACTATTGTCCATTGAATGGGTTGCCTCTTGAATGGTAGCGCCTATTAAATGTATGATTTGTAAATCTCCATAAATACATATACTGCCTTGTTTTCCTAAACGACTACACCACTCTACTTCCTCGGCGTATAAAAAAAAGTCTTCATCCATCAGTCCTGCTTTATCGATTGTCAATTTTTTGACCATCAAAAAAGCACCGCTTATCCAATCAATAACTTGTTCTCTTTGTGCCTGTAATACCGAAGGAGTAGATGTTTTAAAAATGCCAGCAATCTTTTTTAATAAGCTACCCCAGTAAGGCAATGGCATTAAGTGATTCAATCCGCCTTTCATGAAATTACTTCCTGAAAATTGAGGACGCAAATCCTTGTGCACTAATTGTACACCACAAGCAATATGATTTGATGATAATAATCTATCCAAACAGGCTTGAATAGTACCTGCAATTAATAAAGTATCAGGATTTAATAAAAGTACTGCTTGCGCATTTGACCTTCGAATGCCCTCGTTATTGGCCCTTGCAAATCCAGCGTTATATCCCATTTGAATCCATTGTACAAAAGGGAATTGATTACAAATGGTCAACTTGCTATCATCTTGGGAATCATTGTCCACCACAATCCATTCAATTTGTTCATTTGCCAATAATTGCGCATCGGCAGATGCTAAACAATCGCAGATAAATCCACTTGACTTATAATTGACAATGATGATTGAAAGTTGCATGTACAATAAGACTTTGAGACATGAAGATACGGCGAAATCCATTTATATTTGCCTTATACCTTACATCATGCATCAGTCACAAAATATGCTAAAGCCTACTACTCGAGCAGCCAATAATTTTGACATTATTCGTATTCTATTTGCATGGTTAGTCATTATATCGCATGCCTATATTTTATCGGGGAGTAAGCAATGTGATTGGATATGCGAAGCTACTCACCATTATATTAATTTCTCTTATTTTGGCGTAAAAGGGTTTATCACTATTTCCGGATTTCTAATATTTAAAAGTCTACAGCGTTCCCCCAATCCACTAGACTATTTATGGAAACGTGTCATTCGTATTTATCCAGGACTCATAATTGTATTAGGACTTTCTATTGGGATGGCCTATTTAATTTACCAGCCAGGCAATGACTATTTTAATTTTAAGACTGAGGCAACCAATTATTTTTTAAATAACCTAACCCTATACCATAATCAATGGCGCATTCATGGTGTATTAGATAACAACCCCAATACAGCTATTAATGGATCCCTATGGACTATGGGATTTGAATTCTTCTTTTACTTGGTATTATTAATCATTTTCCCATTTCGTTCTTATAAAAATTTTATAGCCATCCTCTTACTCATTGGGATTGCCATTTTATTGTATGGAAACTTATATCATATCAACGATTTAAGAGCCGTAGATTTTAAATTAAGAGTGGATTTTATTTTTGAATTAGGCGTCTTTTTTTTAATAGGTTCTTTTTGGGCTTTGATTGATTGGTCTTTACTAAAATATGATATGCACTTGTTCATTGTTGCCTGCGTATGGATGGTTATTGTCATTGGAGGAAAGATGAACCCCATTTGGCTATGTTTAGCATGGCCCTATATTGTTTTATATATTGGACAAAAAACTTCCCCCTTTGCTGGGTGGATTCATCGTAACTTGGAAGACCCTTCCTATGGCATTTATTTATACGCATTCCCGGTACAACAAATGCTTATCTACTTTTTCAAACCAAGTGTGGGCGTATTGCTCTGGTCCAGCACGGTTATTGCATTTGCGCTAGGAATTGTTTCTTGGAAATGGATTGAAAAAAAGATATTAAAACTAAAAGACTTATTCGCTTTTAGGCCTTAATAAATAATTGAGTGTCATGAGCATTTTTGACAACACCCCCATTCTTAAGAGTGCTAGTGGAATTTGTTTTTGGAACGCCAACATTTTTTGAATCACTCGTAAAATTCGATCTTTCGAAACACCATCGCTTTCTAAGTCCTCGATGGACCTGATTTTATAGTTACGCAGAAGTCTCCAATAATAATCGTAAATCAATATATCTGCAAAAGCTTTATTGCCCATTTTTTGCGCAAACCAAATATTTTCTTTCACAATAACATCTTCATTGTTACGGCAAAAAACAGTTGTTTGATCTTCATGTAATCCAATGCTTACTAAGTGCTGATCCAAATAAATATATTGTATCCCCTTGTTTAACAATTGCACGTAATAGTCCACATCTACTAGCCAAATATAGTCCTCGTCATAATGCACATCCACCCCCTTTTTAAGCATCGTATTGCTTGGTGGGCCAATAACATTGGCTCTTAAAATATGATTCGGCTTGTCTTTCATTTCCTTTAATAAGGACTTAATGTATTGCAAATTCAACTGCGTACCATCGGGTTGAATCGCCGTGTTTTTACAAAATACAAATCCAATAGCTGGATTGGATTTAAATGCGGCTAAATAAATGGCCAAGCAAAGTTCGGATTCCAACCAATCATCCTGGTGTAAAAGCATATAATAATCACCTGTTGAAAGCTGTATGGCATGATTCCAATTCTTTGGGCTCTTGAGCGCAGGTTGATTGTGATAATATTTGATATTGAGCTGAGAAATATAAGATTGTATCGCTATTTTTATATCCTCATTTGGAGAATCGTCCGAAATGATGATTTCTACATTTTTATAGGACTGCTTTTGAACAGACTGAATAGCACGAATGACGAACTCAGGCTTTTTATACGCAGGTATACAAATGGAAATTAAAGGATCCGACATTTAATAAGCGAATTAATGATAATTACAAATATACTACAGGGAATTGGAAAAAAGCTGCGCAAAAAGCAGTCCTCAACCAATTACCCTAGACTCAGTTGGCTATCAGAAAAAATCATCAAACACCAGGAAGACCAACTTTGTAAGCAACACTCATTTGGAAAGTTCGTTGTGAACTATAAGCGCCCCTATGAAATGATTAAAACCTACAAGGAAATATTCAATGACGAGATTTATCAATTTAAAAGTAATCGCGCTCAACCCATCATTTTGGACTGTGGAGCCAATATTGGGTTAAGCACTATTTATTTTGGTTTGCAATATCCCAACAGTACGATTCATGCATTTGAACCCGATGCAAGTATTTTTGAGTTACTACAAAAAAATAGGCAAGACAATCATTTGTCCAATATTAACTTGCATAATCAAGCAGTATGGACACAAGACACTGAATTATCATTTAGTAATAAAGGGTCCGAAGCTAGTCAGATAGATGCTACTGGACAAAGTGCCACCAAAGTAAAAGCCATACACTTCGCTCATTTTTTACAACAATTTGAAATTGTAGATTTCTTGAAAATGGATATTGAAGGGGCGGAATTTGAAGTGGTACAAGACTGTGCCGAACAATTGTACAAAATTCAAAACTTCTTTTTAGAATACCATGGCAGGAGTAGTGAAACACAAAAACTCATCACCCTACTAGAAATTGTGAAGCAAGCTGGCTTTAAAGTTTATATTAAAATGGCAGCAGACAATTTAGACAAACCATTTGTTCAACAAAGCACCGGCACCCCTTTCGACGTTCAATTAAATATTTTTTGCTACCAATAAATATCCCTCATGAATCCTTTAATTAGCGTTGTAATTCCTTGCTTTAATGATGGTGCTTATTTACCGGAAACCATTCAAAAATTAAATTTACAAACAGAGCAATCTTTTGAAATTATTATTGTAAACGACGGATCGACTGATGCACATACCTTACAAGTATTATCCGAATATAACCAACAAGCAAATATTACCGTATTGCATAAGGAAAATGGAAGAATGGGTGCAGCTCGAAACTATGGGGTGCAACATGCAAAAGGCACTTATATTGCGGCATTGGATGCAGACGATTATTTCGATCCAAGTTTTTTTGCAAAGGCAATAGCAGTTTTCGAACGCGAAGCCAATTCGGCCGTTGTAACTAGTTATATACAATACTTTGGCAATAAAAAAGGAAAATCAAAGCCACGTGGTGGAAACGCCTATAATTTTTTATTTTCCAACCAATGCCCGGCATGTGCCATGGTAAGAAAAGATGTTTGGAACCAGGTGGGCGGCTATGACGAAAGCATGAAATTAGGATATGAGGATTGGGAGTTTTATATACGCATTACCAAAATTGGATTACAGGTTCATTTAATTCCCGAGTTCTTATTATTCTATCGACAAACCAATAAAAGTACCCTTCAAAATCATACACACCCCAATCGTAAGCAAATCATTGCGTATATCCTAAACAAACATAAGGACTGGTATATTTCATGTCTTAACAGCTTGATAGACGACAAACAAGTTATTTATACCGAAAGTCGGATTGCTTATGGAACCATTTGGAAGCTATTCAAGAATAGGCTCACCCGTAAGTATAAATAATAATATATTTGTGCCATGGGGATTATTCAAAAACAAGGCATTAAGTCGTCCTATTTTATTTTTTTAGGATTTTTAATTGGCGCAATCAACTTATTAGTCCTATTCCCGATGTTCTTCACAAAAAATGATCAAGGATTGGTAAGGGCCATGATTGATATAGGCGCCACCCTTTCAGTTTTTTGCACTTTGGGTACACTGCCAGTAGTATATAAATTCTTCCCATTTTACAACCATTATTTAGGAAGCAATAAGAACGAACTGCCTTTTTTAACCTTACTCATCAACTTGTTGGGTTTTGGAATATTAATGATCATTGGATGGTACAACAAGGATTTTATTATACGTAAACTTGGCAAGTCCCCAAGTTTGGGTCATTACTTTAGTTATATCTATCCCTATACTTTTTTCTTATTGTTATTTTATTGGCTAGAAGCATTTGCTTGGGGATTGCACAAAGGGGTGATGACTAACTTTTTAAGAGAAACCACAATTCGTGTATTAACCACAATACTCATTGTTTTATTTGGATTGCATTGGATTAATTTAACCCAGTTTATTGGTTTGTTTAGTTGCATTTACTTACTACCTATGTTGTATTTACTATATAACCTAATTCAGTCCAAACAATGGTCTTTCAATACCTTTACTATAAGTAGCGTGACACGTAGGTTAAAAGGCCGAATGATTAGTTTTGCACTATTTGTTTTTGCAGGTCAGTTTTTTAACTTATTGGCCCGTACCAATGATACTTTTATGATAGTGGGGTTAAAGGGATTGAGTGATGCAAGTATTTTTGCGATTGCTACTTATGTATCTGCTATTTTAGAAATCCCACAACGAAGCCTTACATCTATTAGCATTCCGATTCTAGCAAAAGCATGGAAAGAAAAAGATTTTGAAAACATTAAACATATCTACCACAAAAGCGTTTCCAATTTATTGGCAGTTGGTTTATTATTATTTGGATTAATTTGGTTGAATATTCAAAACTTAGTTTCATTTTTAAACTGGGTAAGTCACAAACAAGGTGGAGGCTATGACGCATTAGTAAACCTTGCCTTTATTATGGGCTTAGCCAAATTAATCGACTTAGCAACAGGTGTGAATGCCCAAATAATTGGCACTTCCAATTACTGGAAATTTGATTTTTTTACCAATGTGTTATTTGTAATTGTGTCGATACCATTAAATTATTACTTGATAAAACATTACGACTTAACGGGATTGGCCTATTCTAATTTAATTGCTTACACTATTTATAATTCGGTACGATTTGGCTTTTTGTATAAGAAGTTCAATTTGCAACCCTATAGTTGGAAGCATGGCCTGTTTTTATTATTAAGTATTGGGCTCATGTTATTAGTACATCAAATTCCAGCACCCGAAAATTTTGTGTTGAATATCGCTATCCAATCAATGGTGTATGGCATTGGATTTTATGTACTTACAGCATGGATCAATCCAGCTCCTGAAATTTTAGATTACTTTAATGACTTTGCTAAAAAGGGATACCGAAAACTATTTAAGCAGGGATAAAAACAAGTCCAACCCCTTTCGCTTTTCTGCTGTAAATGCATAACTGATATTCTCGGTATAGTACTTGTGTAAATCATATACTTGTTCCGAGGCAGGTATCCCCGCAATTACTTCTTGCAAGTGATTTAATCCATAAGCATTTGCTTTATCAAATGCATTCATGAATTCAGCAGGAATAGGCTTATTGGCAATCCAAGTAGCGAATACAAAAGGCAAACCGGTATGTTCTATCCAATTTGAAGCTAAGTCGTAAACATATTTGTAATGAGGTCTGGCCGCTAATGCCCTATCTCCAATAATCACCCCAGCAGTGGTGCCATTTATTTCTTGTATATATCCTTCATCTGCCTTTAAGAACTCAACTTCTTTTTTCCAAAAATCTTGTAATAAAATGCGCGCTAATTGTACCGAGGTTCTACTTTGATAATCTAAATATACTTTTTGAATTTGCTCCATCGGGACCTGGCTAAAAATACAAACACTCGCAACTTCCCCTTCAGCCCCTATACAATAGTTTGATACAAAATGTGCTTCTTTCAATAAAGGTGTAATAGCCACTGGCACCAGCCCCATATCAATGGTGCCATCGATTAACGCTTGGGCAATTTTAGCTGGATAAGCTTTTACCAATTCAATCTGTGGCAGTAAGCCCGACTGCTCTAGTCCTAATAATAACGGGCGTGTGTTTAAATAACTTACCGCCCCAATGCGCCACTTTCTCTCCAATTGAATTAACTTTGCGCAAAGATATCAAAAACCAATTGTTAAAAGCAATCAATATGTCACAACTTAGTTCCATTTCCCCCATCGATGGTCGTTACCATAAACAAACTGCACATTTAAGCACTTATTTTTCAGAATTTGGCTTAATCAAATACAGGGTATTGGTGGAAGTACATTACTTTTTATTTTTAGCCGACAAAAAGTTTTTTAAATTAACGCCAACTTTAAGAAAAAGTTTATTGGCAGTTGTTGATAATTTTTCGGAAGAAGATGCACAAAAAATTAAACATATTGAAGCTACCACTAATCACGATGTGAAAGCGGTAGAATATTTTTTAAAGGAAATTTTGGACGCTCATAAAGCAAGTGAATTAAAAGAATGGATTCACTTTGGATTGACTTCTCAGGATATTAATAATACGGCTATTCCATTAAGCTGGAAGGATGCCATGGAAAACAATACATTGCCCGCATTAGTGAATTTGCAAAACAGATTGTATCAATTTGCAAAGCAATGGAAAAAAGTTCCTTTGTTGGCGCGTACACATGGACAAGCAGCCTCTCCTACTACATTAGGAAAAGAAATGATGGTTTTTGTAGAACGTTTACACAATCAAATAGAATTGTTTGCAGCCATTCCTTATGCAGCCAAATTTGGTGGAGCAACAGGCAACTTTAATGCACATCATATTGCATATCCTAAAAAGAATTGGGTTTCATTGGGTAATGAATTTGTGGAAGATGTATTAGGATTGCAAAGAATGCAGTTCACTACTCAAATTGAGCATTACGACAACTTCGCAGCACATTGTGACAACTTAAAAAGAATCAATAATATCTTAATTGATTTGTCTCGTGATATTTGGACCTATATTTCTATGGACTACTTTAAGCAACAAACTAAAAAAGGGGAAGTGGGTTCAAGTGCCATGCCGCATAAAGTAAACCCAATTGATTTTGAAAACGCAGAAGGCAACTTGGGTATAGCAAATGCTTTACTAGAGCACTTAGCAGCAAAATTACCCATTAGTCGATTACAGAGAGACTTAACCGATTCAACGGTATTAAGAAATATAGGTGTTCCGGTGGGACATATAGCCATTGCTATTAATTCTCTTGAAAAAGGATTGGGTAAATTAATTTTAAATGAAGTAAAAATACAAGAGGATTTAGAAAATAACTGGGCTGTAGTGGCAGAAGCGATTCAAACCATATTACGTCGTGAAAAATACCCTAATCCTTATGAGGCTTTAAAAGATTTAACAAGAGGTAACAATAAAATTGATAAAAAATCAATGCATAAATTTATTGACGGCTTAAAAGTGACTGCAGCTTTAAAAAAAGAATTAAAGCAAATCACACCTCAGAATTATACAGGAATTACAGCGGAATATTAATTCAAAAATTGATTGCATACTACTCGAAATTCAACTCGAGCGAACATAAACTAAATAGCGTCTCCTTTATTGGGTGGCGCTATTTTTTTGCGGGGTTCTTTCTTATTCAATAAATAGTGAATGGGGTCCATACCCTCTTTTTCAATGGCCATGGTTAAAACTTGCGCTGTAGCAGCTGCGTCACCCCAAGCGCGGTGACGACCTTCGATACGAATTCCTAAATCTCTCGTTAAAGAACCTAAACCATATTTTACAAAGCCAGGAAAAACCTTCTTACTTAATTTAATCGTGCACAATTTGGGAGCCGACCAGTTATAGCCATGATGGTTTAATAAATAATGTACAAAACCATAGTCAAAACTTACATTATGTGCAACAAAAATACGCCCCTCCAATAAGTTATAAATTTGTTGAGCGACTTCCTCAAACAAAGGCGCAGTAGCCACCATTTCATCGCTAATCCCAGTCATATTTACAATAAAAGGAGGAATTTTTTGAAGTGGATTAATCAGGGTCACATATTTGCCCGTCACTTCCAACCCATTGTGAATCACAATAGCAATCTCGGTAATGCCGTGTGATTGTGGCATCCCGCCTGTGGTTTCTATGTCTACGACTGCAAATTCCATTTGGCGCCAAGTTCGGAAATTTTTGTCAAAATAAGCTTGCTGCTTTTCCTTATTTTTGTGACTCAATTTAGGTAAAGAAAAAACAGCATGGAACTGAGTAAAAATTATATCCCAGGTGAAGTAGAAACCAAGTGGTACCAACATTGGATCGACCAAGGTTATTTCCATAGTGAGCCCAATAATAAACCGGCTTATACTGTGGTCATTCCTCCACCCAATGTAACCGGTGTACTACACATGGGCCATTGTTTAAATAATACGATTCAGGATATTTTGGTTCGCCGTGCACGTATGCAAGGAATGAATCCTTGTTGGGTACCTGGAACCGATCATGCTTCTATTGCTACAGAAGCAAAAGTAGTAGCCATGTTGAGAGAAAGAGGGATAGCAAAATCATCTTTATCTAGAGACGAATTTTTGGGATACGCCTGGGAATGGAAAGAAAAGTATGGTGGCATTATTTTGCAACAATTAAGAAAGATGGGTTGCAGTTTGGATTGGGAACGCACTTCCTTTACCATGGATCCAGACTATTATGAAACCGTCATTAAAGTTTTTGTTGATTTATACAATAAGGGAAAAATATACCGCGGCAAACGCATGATTAACTGGGATGTAAAAGCAAAAACAGCCCTAAGTGACGAGGAAGTAATTCATAAGGAAGTAAATGGAAAAATGTATCATATCCGTTATAAGTTGGATATGCCAGGAGAAGAATACATTACCATCGCAACTGTACGCCCTGAAACCATTTTTGGCGATACTGCAATTTGCGTTCACCCTAAAGATGATCGATATAAGCATTTAGTAGGTAAGCATGCATTTGTCCCTATGATTAATCGTCGTATTCCCATTATTGCGGACGATTATATTGAAATAGAATTTGGAACTGGTGCCTTAAAAGTTACTCCTGCGCATGATGTAAATGACTTTAACTTAGGTCAAAAACATGGATTGGAAGTAATTGAAACCATGAACGATGATGGTACCATGACCGATGCTGCACCAATGTATTTGGGCAAAGATCGAATAGAAGTGAGAAAGATAATTGCAACTGATTTAGAGGCAAGTGGCAATTTAGTTAAGATTGAAGATTATGTAAACCAAGTTGGTTTTAGCGAAAGAACCGATGCCATTGTAGAACCAAGATTAAGTTTACAGTGGTGGGTGGATATGAAACAATTGGCGGGTCCTGCTTTGGAAGCGGTAATGAGTGATGAAATTCAATTTCATCCTGCTAAATTTAAAAATGTTTACCGTCATTGGATGGACAATATCAAAGACTGGTGTATTAGCCGTCAGTTATGGTGGGGACATCGCATCCCTGCTTGGTATGATGCGGATGGGAATGTGTATGTGGCAGAAAACGAAGCAGCTGTCAATGCAAAATATCCTGAAACTAACGGTAAAACCTTAACACAGGATTCAGATTGTTTAGATACTTGGTTTAGTAGTTGGTTATGGCCTATTGAAGTATTTAAGGGCATGTCCAATCCAAACAATACTGAAATTAATTATTACTACCCTACAAGCACCCTAGTAACTGCACCTGAAATTATTTTCTTTTGGGTAGCACGAATGATAATGGCAGGTGAAGAGTATATGGGCAAGATACCATTTAAGGATGTGTACTTTACGGGTATTGTAAGAGATAAGCAAGGAAGGAAAATGAGCAAGAGCTTAGGTAACTCCCCCGATTTATTAGGACTCATTGATCAATATGGAGCAGACGCAGTTCGTTTTGGTATTATGATTGCTTCTCCTGCTGGTAATGATTTATTGTTTGATGAATCCACATTAGAGCAAGGAAGAAATTTTAATAGTAAATTATGGAATGCAGCGAAGCTGTTAAAAATGTGGGAACCTCGAATCAGTAATGAAGGTACTGTACCACAAGACGCAGCATTTGCAATGGATTGGTTCCAGGCAAAATTAAGCGCTACGCAAATTGAAGTGGATGAAATGTTAAAGACCTTCCGTTTAAGTGAAGCGTTAAAAACCATTTACGGATTAATATGGGATGATTATTGTAGTTGGTATCTAGAATGGATCAAGCCAGGATTTGAACAAGCAATACATGCAGATGTGTACAATAAGAGTATTGAGTTTTATGATTCCTTATTGCAATTATTACACCCTTTCATGCCTTTCATAACAGAGGAATTACACCATGCTTTAAAAACGCAAACTCAGGATTTATGCGTTAAGGAATACGAAGCAATTGGAAAAGTAGACGAAACTGTATTGAATGCAGGTGCATTGTTAAAGAATGTGATTTCTACATTGCGTGATGCAAGAAATAAAAATCAAATCAAACCAAAGGACTCAATTGACTTACATATTCAATCTGAAAACAACGCAGCCTACCAAAGAATTGAAAATATTTTAGCGAAACAAGTTAATGCAAAAAGCATTGCATACACGCAGGCCTCCATTGGGTCAAGTATAGTAGTGGCATTGGAAAAAGATAAATTTTACCTAGTTGCCGATCAAGCTATTGACACCGCAAGCTTAAAAGAAAATTTATTAAAGGATTTGGAACATCAAAAAGGATTCCTAGCTTCTGTTGAAAAGAAATTAAGCAATGAAAAATTTGTTCAAAATGCAAAACCAGAAGTAATAGCCATTGAGCAAAAAAAGAAGGCAGATGCATTAGCGAGAATCCAAACAATTGAAGAAAGTTTAGCCCAATTATAAAATACTAAACGCCTCCATTATCGGAGGCGTTATGATATATATTATGAGTGAGATAAAAATTAGACCTGCTTTATTAGAAGATCGAGCATTTATACGCTCCGTATCTGAACGAACTTGGCCGAGTACTTATGGCCATATCATTTCTCAGGAACAAATTGATTTTATGTTGGACTGGATGTATAGCGATACATCCTTAGCTGAACAATTTGAAAAGGGGCATCAGTTTTACATTGCCAATTTAAATGGAGAAGATATTGGATTTTGCTCTGTAAGCGCCGGACCTACTAAAGAAGAAGCCAATGATCAAAAAGCACACAAGTTAAATAAGCTTTATGTTTTACCCATTGCGCATGGAACAGGTGCAGGCAAAGCATTATTAAACAAAGCCATTGAAGTAGCAAAATCAGAAAATTCCACTTCCCTATTCTTACAAGTGAATAAACACAACAACGCTTATACTTTCTATCTTAAAAATGGATTTTTAAAAGAAAGTGAATACAAGTTTGATATTGGCAATGGATTTTTTATGGACGATTATGTAATGCGCTTGCATTTTTAAACCATCACATGGGTTTGCTTCACTACTCCCATAATAAATACGCTCTGCACTTGACCAATATTTTCGGCCTGACTTAATTTGTTTACGTGGAAATTGTAATAGCTATTCATATCTTCTGTCACAATTTTTAACATAAAATCAAATTCACCCGAAATACTGTAACACTCCACTACTTCAGGTAATTCATTGATGAGTTTAATAAATTGCGTACCCGATTTTTTACTATGTTGGTTTAAAGAGACATAACAAATCACCATCAACCCTTTTCGGATTTTTGCACCATCAATTAATGCCGCATATTGTTTTATCACTCCACTCGCTTCCAACCTTTTAATACGTTCATGAACAGGCGTAGTACTTAACTGAACTGCTTCTGCAATGGCAGCCACCGACATTCTTGCATTGTTTTGCAATAACCTCAAAATGGCTAAATCCTTCCCATCTAATGGAACCGTATTTTGGATGGATTGAGCACTTGTGTTTTGATCGGTAGCCGAATCTCCTGTTTGTGTCTTATTTTTCATAATAAAAAAGCATAAATAAGTATAAAATTAACTATTTATAGCGTATTACACTAAATATTATATAAATTTTATTATTATCTCCTACGAATTTACCTTTGAGCCTTAAATAAATACTATTATGGGCTTACAAAACATCGATTTTAGCTTACCGTATAAGGTAGCAGATATCACCCTAGCTGATTGGGGTCGTAAAGAAATTCGTTTAGCTGAAGCAGAAATGCCTGGTTTAATGAGCATCCGTGCCGAATACGGACCAAGTCAACCTTTAAAAGGTGCTAGAATTGCAGGTTGTTTACACATGACTATTCAAACTGCGGTGTTAATTGAAACATTAACAGCATTAGGAGCTGAAGTTAAGTGGAGCTCTTGTAATATCTTCTCTACACAGGATCAAGCTGCTGCTGCTATTGCTGCAACAGGTGTGGGTGTATTTGCATGGAAAGGACAAAGTGTTGAGGAAGGAGATTGGTGTATTGAGCAAACATTATTCTTTGGTGGTGAAGACCGTCCTTTGAATATGATTTTGGATGATGGTGGTGATTTAACCAATATGGTATTTGATAAATATCCTCAATTTGTTGCTGGCATTAAAGGATTGAGTGAAGAAACAACTACAGGTGTTCACCGTTTATATGAGCGTATGGCTAAAGGTACTTTACCAATTCCTGCGATCAACGTAAACGACTCTGTAACTAAATCTAAATTCGATAACAAATATGGTTGTCAAGAATCATTGGTAGATGCGATTCGTCGTGCAACTGATGTAATGATGGCTGGAAAAGTTGCTGTTGTTGGTTCTTACGGCGACGTAGGTAAAGGTTCTGCAGGTTCATTACGTGGTGCTGGCTGCCGTGTAATTGTAACTGAAATTGATCCTATTTGTGCATTACAAGCTGCAATGGATGGTTTTGAAGTGAAGAAAATGGAGAACGCTGTTAAAGAAGCGGATATTATTGTAACTGCTTCTGGATGTCGTGATTTGATTACTGAAAAACATTTCAGAAACATGAAAGACAAAGCGATCGTTTGTAATATTGGTCACTTTGATATCGAAATTGATATGGCTTGGTTAAATAAAAACTATGGTCATACAAAAGATACTATCAAACCTCAAGTTGATTTATACAATATCGATGGAAAGGATGTAATTGTTTTAGCGGAAGGTCGTTTAGTAAACTTAGGTTGTGCAACTGGTCACCCTAGCTTTGTAATGAGTAATTCTTTCTCTAACCAAACATTGGCTCAAATTGAATTATGGACCAACAGCAAAAACTACGAAAATAAAGTATACGTTTTACCTAAGCATTTAGATGAAAAAGTAGCACGTTTACACTTAGCAAAAGTAGGTGCTGAATTAGACGAATTAACAACTGAACAAGCTGAATACTTGGGTATACCTAAGGCAGGACCGTTCAAGTCAGATATGTACAGATACTAGTCCTACCCTTACTGTAGAATTAGTTCAAAATACACGCAACCCGGCCCCAGAAATGGTGGTCGGGTTTTTTATTTTTAGTATCTTTAGAAAGCTTATACAACGAGTAAGCCTAAAATATTAAAACGATTGAATATGAAACTCAACAAGTGGACACTATTAGTATTGGCCGTAATTTGCGGAAGTCAATTAAAAGCACAAAGCTTGAACATTATTCCAGAACCTTTTCATGTAGCAAAAGGAATTGGTATATTTCAATTTCCAAAATCTATAGCAATCAATGCACCTTCAAGTGCCAACGAAGTAACTGACCAAATAGCCAATCAAATTAGAAAAGCTACCGGCAAAACGGTTTTTTTTAGCAAGAATAATGCTAGTATCAATTTAGATATTATTAAAGACGAAGTACTAGGTAACGAAGGATATACTTTGAATGTGAATGCCGAAGGTGTTACCATTAGTGCCAATACCAATGCAGGTTTATTTTATGGCTGGCAAACGGTACAACAAATTATGCCAGCAGCTATTTATGCTAAAACAATTCAACAAAATATCAATTGGCAGGTTCCATTTGTATCCGTGATTGATAAGCCCCGTTTTGGATGGAGAGGTTTAATGTTAGATGTAAGCAGACACTTTTTTAGCAAAGCCGATGTAAAAGTATTCATCGACGACATGGCACGTTATAAATACAATCGTTTTCATTGGCATCTAACCGACGACCAAGGTTGGAGAATTGAAATTAAATCACTTCCCAAATTAACCGAAGTGGGCGCATGGAGAGCAGAAAGAAAAGGAAAGTGGATGAATATTACAACTCCCGCAATTAACGAACCAAAAACATACGGAGGATTTTACACACAAGATGACATCAAAGAAATTGTCGCTTATGCAAAATCAAAATTCATCGAAGTGATTCCTGAAATTGATATCCCTGGACATAGTATGGCCATTAACACTGCTTACCCGCAATTAAGTACCACTCCAAATTATCCTTACCAAGTGAATGCAGGAGACGAGTTTATGGATTGGGAAGGAATCAATGGGCACGTAACAGCCAGAATCGATAATTCTTTAGACCCTTCCAATGAACTAGTATATACTTACCTTGATAAAATTTTCAGTGAAATCGCGCCTCTATTTCCATTTGAATATATCCATATGGGGGGAGATGAAAATGCAAAAAACAATTGGGAGAAGTCAGCGAACGTACAAGCTTTAATGAAAAAAGAAGGATTGAAAAATCAGAACGAAGTGCAAAGTTATTTTGTACGTAGAGTGCAAAAAATCATCAATAGCAAGGGAAAGAAAATGATGGGATGGGATGAGATTTTGGAAGGTGGTTTGAGCGGGGACGCAGCAGTAATGAGCTGGAGAGGTATTGCTGGAGGAGTGGAAGCTGCTAAACAAGGACACAAAGTAGTGATGTCTCCTAATCAATACAACTATATTGACTTTTATCAAGGAGAATTAACTGCAGAAGGTAAAGTATATGCAGGTTTAAGAATGAAAAAAACCTACAGCTTTGATCCAATACCTGAAGGCATAGATTCTTCATTGATTTTAGGTAATCAAGGAAACCAATGGACCGAGCAATTGCAAAACATGCGTAATGTTCAATACATGACCTGGCCAAGAGCTTTGGCTATTGCAGAAACTAGTTGGTCACCAAAGGAAAAGAAAAACTGGAATGGATTTGCAAAAAAAGTGGAAGCTCATTTTGATAAATTTGAAGCTGCAAATGTAAAGTATGCAAAAAGTATGTTTGACCCCATTGTTACAACACAGTTAAATACAAAAGGAGAACTTATCGTGAACATGGAAGGCGAAATAGACGGTTTGAAAATGTATTATAGTATTGACGATTCTATGCCTGATAATTTCAGTGAAGCATTCGTAAAACCATTTGTATTGCCAGAGGATGTTACGATCTTAAGAGTTGTGGCTTATAGAGACGGAAAGCAAATTAGCAAACTATTAAACATCCCAATAGAGTCCTTAAAGAAAAGAGCAGTGAAAGTGCTGTAAATAAAATATGTTTAAAAAAGTACTATTCTTCCTTTTATGCTCCCCCCTATACATACATTCCTTTGCCCAAAAAGGATACCAGTATAATATTGCAAATTCTAAGGATAGTACTTTACTAAATAACTTTATTAGATTGTTCAAAGGGAAGCCCAACCCCTTAATTGACTCCACGAGTATTACAATAAATAAAGTGATCAAGTCAGTTGAGAGTCAGGAAGGTAAAAGAATTAATCGTATACAAATTGAACACCGTCATTTTGGTACATTTGGATTTAGCGACTCTAGTCACAACTTAACCCTACTTACAAAAGCAGCGAATAAACTACACAATTTCACTAAGGAAAATACCATTCGAAAAAACTTGTTCTTTCATGAGAACGAATATATGAATCCATTGGTCATTGCCTTTAATGAAAAATGGCTAAGGGACCTTCCCTATTTACAAGACGCAAGAATTATTGCTTTCCCTTTACTAACTGATAGCAATAGTGTTGATATTTATGTAGTCACAAAAGACATCTTCCCATTTGGCGGTAGTTTGCAATTTAAAAACACCAATGCTTATGACGCGAGTGCTACAGCCGAAAACATAAGCGACCAAGGAAATTCATTTACCATTTTACACAATTTTGATATCAATCGAAAAGACAAAGCTGGATGGGGAATGAATTACAATGCTAGAAATATATTAGGAAGTTTTTTTGACGTCAATATAGGAGCCAATACCCTCGAAAACAATTATGCCAATAGTGCTAGCTCTGCAACAAGTGTTTATATAAAAGGCTATTTACCATTGTTGAATCCCTTAAGCAAATGGACAGGGGGATTTGAATGGAATGGCTCCCGCAACAATAACGAATACCCCAATAAATGGAGTGATTCATTATACAAGGCAAGTTTACAATATCGATTAAACCATTTTGACAGCTGGGTAGGCTATCAATTGTTTAATAAAGCATGGAACTTTAACAATGACCATTTACGTCACTTTGTTCAGTTTAGGTATTTAGACAACCATTTTATAAGCAGACCCGATAATTATCTTTTACAAATAGACAAAAATTATCAAAATACGATTGCTTATTTAATGTCCTACACGGCTTTTCAACAAAAAATTATCAGAACGCAATATTTATATGGATTTGGAAGAAATGAAGATTTGCCAACGGGTAAATCTCTTACCATTACTGCAGGACAATACCATCGCGAGAACGCTTCACTTCCCTATCTTGGCGCCATGATCGAAAAATATACAATGCTGAAAAATGAACAATTCAGCCATATTGTTATAAGTGCAGGTTCCAGTTATGCCGACAATCAATTAATGGATGCGAAAATTTTAATGAGTCTGGAACAAATTTCAAAATTACACTATTTAGAAAGTGGTTATAAATATCGAAGTATTTTGAATTTAAGTTTTGCTGAAACTTTTAAAAATAAATTCAACGATGCATTATTGATTAATAGCATTTATGGTATACCCCAACTCACCAAGGAACGCATTAAAGGGGGTACTCGTTTAAGTGCTAACTGGGAATCCATTTGGTATAATTCAAAGTCCTTTTATGGATTTAGACAGTCCCCATTTGTATTTGCCAACCTAACTTTTATCAGAACAGTGGGTGACCCAATTGGATCGGGTGATATTTATAGTGCGATTGGTGGTGGTACTCGAATAAGAAATGAAAACTTGATATTTGGAACTGTTGAAATTAAAGGTTTCTATTTCCCAAGAACCAATTTGCAATTAAGTCCATGGAATATAAGCATAACCACGAATCTTAAATTTAAGTACAATTCAAACTTAATTAGTAAGCCTGATTTTGTGCAAGTGAACTAAATTTATACAACCTTTTAGCTCAATTATTGTTATAAAGTCATGGTTCAAGCATATAATTTTTTAGCCAGCTGGCAACTATTCCCCGAAAAATGCAATTTCGAATATCAAATTGTCCCTAAATCAGGTAATTATAAAATAGAGTCGGTGCATGCAGGTCATTTACTCAGCTTTAGTCACAACTGGGTGAGTTTGGATAACGAAGCTTTCTATGCACAATACCAGGTAAACCCAAATGGGGAATTGCATGATTTTGAAAACAAGGAATTAGCCGACGCCATTGCAGCAGAAATTAACAATGCATCTTGTTTGACCGTTCAGTTTTATAAAGGCGAGCAATTGGTTTTAAAAGTAGTGCACGAAATATTGGCCAACGGATTTTTGAAAGTAAGCCATTTTGGAAATAAGGAAGACGGCATGCCTTTTATAAATACCGAAGTTTACCATAAACAATTAAGTGTGCTCCCCTATGCCTCTTCTGCAGGCAGTGTTGCGATTCGTCCAACTAAGGAAGGTGTGATTAAACACAAGGCCTTGTCGGCCATGGAGGATCAAACCAACATGCAACTGAATCAAATTAAAGAACAGATTGAATTATTAGCAAGACAAGCACAGGAAATAAGAAAAAGAAAGGAGTTGAGTTTAATGATTTACGAAGCAAAAATTACCTTCAAACCTCAAATAGGACAAGTATACCATGTGTATGAAAAAGCAGATGGTTCACACGTACTCTCCTTGGTCGCACCATCGGAATGGGGAGGTGGATCAGGCCCCTTTGCACAATTTATTGCCACTGTAAAATTACTAGCCGATCATACTTGGGTGGAATGCTAAATTAATAACCGTACTTCGCTAAAATTGCATCTACTCTTTTTTCAATTGCTGCATCTTTAAGTACTGGAGGAGCGTGGTGCTTTTTGATAGTAGCATCAATAATCAATGGGCCTTTACAACCCCAATGTTTATTTTTTACAAATGCATCTACCCCATCAATATCATGTGAAGGATTCGCTCTCGTAAAAGCAGCCCATAAAAAGTTTTGCATATTGCTCGCCATCCATTTAGCGTCTTCGGTTAACACCAACATGGCTACACCTAGGCTTTCCAATAATTCGGTACCCAATCCATTCAAAATAGTTTGCAACAAACTCGTGTTTATTTTTGCGGCATTTAATGCAATTACACCAGGCATGATTAAATGTGCATCTGCATTCAAATTTTGAATTGCTTCAGGAATGGACTTTGCTAAAGTTCTAATTGGATCCCCATAAGCAGCCAATACCAATTTAGAACCGCTGTTTAAATTTTCACCCGAATAATCCAAAGTATCAATCGTGGTATTGGTATAAAAATGTAAGTCTCTGCTAAAATCCATGCGTTCTAAAATATGTTTAAAGAACGCTAATTCATTATGGGTATCTAATGCCGCATCAGAAGTAGCCGCTGATTTTACATCGGGTGCAGTAATCCATAAAAACTTTGCCAAACTCAATTGTCCGGTACCTAAAATATGATTGGCAATGGTTAAGATTTCTGCAGGACGTTTGTCCTTTAAATACGGCGTATACCTTTCACTTCCAATAGCAAGCAACAAAGGGTGCACACCTGCTGCATCTACAGCATGCACTTCCTTTAATCCTGGTATTTCATTGGAGATAGCAGACCCTGTTATAGAATGAATCAATTGACCAAAACTAGTATCTTCTTGTGGTGGACGACCCACAACCGTGAATGCCCAAATGGCGTCTTTTCTTGCAAATACTTTATGCACTTTCATTACTGGAAAATCATGTTGCAAACTATAATAACCCAAGTGATCTCCAAATGGACCTTCAGGTTTATTCTCACCAGGAAATACTTCCCCAATAATTACAAAGTCGGCATCTGTACTAACGCAATATCCATCTACATAAGTGTAATTAAAACGTTTACCTGCTAGTACTCCAGCAAAATTCATTTCGCTCATGCCTTCAGGTAATGGCATAACCGCTGCTACATTATGCGCTGGAGGTCCACCAACAAACACACTCACTTTTAAAGGCAAGCCTTTATTGTTCGCCTTGGTTTGATGCACTCCAATGCCACGATGCAGTTGATAATGCAATCCTACTTCCTTATTCAACACATAATTGTTACCACTTAATTGAATACGGTACATGCCTAGATTGGAATTGGCCATTCCTGGTTTATCAGCATCCTCGGTATACACTTGCGGAAGTGTTACAAAGGCACCTCCATCCATGGGCCAATGTTGAATTAAAGGCAAATCACTAATTTGAATTTCTTCAAATAAAACAGGCTTCGACAATGGCATCCCATTCGGCAATGCATTCACCGCAGCAGGCAAGGCCGATAAAGTTTTAAAAGGATTTTTTATTGCTGCCGTTGGATCAATTTTAATATCAATCAATTGCTTTACTTGTGGCAAAGTATCTCTAAAAATAAACTCGCTACGTTCTAATGTGCCAAAAATATTGGAAGCCGCACGAAACTTACTTCCTTTTACTTTTTCAAATAATATGGCGGGACCTTTTTGTTCAAAAATGCGCAAATGAATCGCAGCCATTTCCAAATTTGGATCTACTTCCTCCTTTATTCGTAAAAGTTGCCCATTACGCTCTAAATCTAACAAACAAGCTTCTAAATTAGAATATGCCATGCGATACTATTTGAGTTGCAAAAATAACTTAAATTCGCCTATGACTCGTTTAAGTGTAAACATAAATAAAATTGCCACCCTAAGAAATAGTCGTGGTGGAGACAATCCCAATTTAGTGCAAGTAGCAAAAGATTGTGAACGTTTTGGAGCAGAAGGAATTACCGTACACCCGAGGCCAGATGAACGTCATATTCGTTACCAAGATGTTTATGATTTAACCAAAATTGTAACCACAGAGTTCAACATTGAAGGCAATCCTAAGGAGGACAAGTTTGTGGAATTGGTTTTAGCCACAAAACCGCATCAGGTTACATTAGTACCAGATGCTTTGAACCAATTAACGAGCGACCATGGTTGGGATACGATTGCTGAGCAGTCTTATTTAAAAGAGATCATTGCAAAATTTAAAGCTGCTGGCATTCGTGTTTCCATTTTTGTAGATCCTATTGAAACAATGGTACGAGCTGCTGCAACCACTGGAACCGATCGAATTGAATTGTATACCGAAGCGTATGCGCGCGGATTTGCTGCAGGAAATAAGGAAGCTGCAGTTGCACCCTATATTAAAGCTGCAAGCATTGCACATGAATTAGGATTGGGTATTAATGCAGGGCATGATTTAGATAGATTCAACTTAGCCTATTTAGCAAAAGCCATACCTTTTATGGACGAAGTGAGTATTGGTCATGCCTTAATTGCAGATGCTTTGTATTTAGGTTTAGAAAATACCATTCAGTTGTATAAACGTGCATTAGCGATTGAATAAAATCAAATAGTGCAGCTCAAAATATTTACTTGAAATTCTATTTATGTTTATGAAAAGATTGCCTGCTATTTTATTACTTGCTATTTTATTTTGCGTTAATAGTATAAAGGCCCAAAGCAAATTTGGACCTACACCTACCAAAGAACAATTGGCATGGCATGATAAAGAATTTTATTTATTCATGCATTTTGGCCCCAACACTTTCACCGATTTGGAATGGGGACATGGCAGTGAAGACCCTAATGTATTTAATCCTACAGCTATTGATTGTAACCAATGGGCACGTATTGCCAAAGCAGCTGGAGCAAAGGGTATCATCATTACCGCTAAGCACCATGATGGATTTTGTTTATGGCCAAGCAAGTTTAGTACGCATACCGTAAGAGAAAGTAAGTGGATGAATGGAAAAGGGGATGTATTAAAAATGTTATCGGAAGCATGTAAAAAAGAAGGCATTGAAATGGGCGTATATATTTCACCATGGGACCGCAATCATCCCGACTATGGCACTCCTAAATACAATGAAGTATATATTAACACCATGAAAGAATTGTTGACAGGCTATGGAAAATTCTTTGAACTATGGTGGGATGGCGCAAATGGTGAAGGCCCCAACGGAAAAAAGCAAGTGTATGATTTTACACGATTTAAAAATGCTGCATTAAAAGAGCAACCTCAATTAATCATTTTCAGTGACATAGGTCCACATGCAAGATGGATAGGTAATGAAAATGGAATCATCAATGAAACCAATTGGAATTTATTAGACACTGCTGGTTTCAAGCGTGGAGAAGGTGCTCCAGCAAACGACACTTTAAATAGAGGGAATTACAACGGCAAAAATTGGATTGGCGCCGAAGCCGATGTGTCTATTCGCAAAGGATGGTTTTATCATAAAGAGGAAGACAATACTGTTAAATCAGGCCCTACTCTTTTTGATTTGTATTTAAAATCAGTTGGACGAGGTGGCAATATGTTATTGAATGTTCCACCCAACCGAAAAGGTTTAATTGATCCTTTGGATTCTGCAGCACTTATGCAATTTAAGCAAATTCGCGACAAAGCATTTTCCAAGAATGAATTTGCTAGTGCTAAATATTTGAAGACAAAAAATAGTATCGAAGTGCATTTACAAAAAGCAGTGCCTATCAATACAATTGTTTTAAAAGAACAAATACAGCTGGGTCAGAGAATCGTTAAATTTGAGATTTCAGGCGGAAATGATTTGGAGCAATTTCATACCATTGCCGAAGGAACCACCATTGGCCACAAACGTATTATTCAATTTCCAACTCAAAACATAAAATACTACCGCATTAAAATCACCGAATTCAAAGCTACTCCAATCATAAGTGCGGTGGAAGCCTACAATTCAACCGCTTTATAGTTACAAAGCGTTTAAATAGGCTGTATTGCATTTAGGGAAGATTAATTACCTTTGTACTCATAACCATCAACTATTCGATTATGGCGAATCCAGCAATTGTAGGTATCATTATGGGAAGCGACAGTGATTTAAATGTGATGCAGGCAGCTGCGGATGTTTTAAATCATTTTAATATCCCTTTTGAATTAACGGTAGTATCAGCACATCGTACACCAGAAAGAATGATGGATTATGCAAAAACTGCACGTCATAGAGGTTTAAAAGTGATTATTGCTGGAGCTGGTGGTGCAGCACATTTACCTGGTATGGTAGCTGCCATTACAAGTTTACCTGTAATTGGTGTTCCTATTAAATCAAGCAATTCCATTGATGGTTGGGATTCTGTATTGTCAATTTTACAAATGCCTAACGGCGTTCCAGTTGCAACAGTAGCATTAAACGCTGCAAAAAACGCAGGTTTATTAGCGGCTCAAATAATTGGCAGTTCCGATGCAACCATTGGCAATGCCATGGACGCGTATAAAGTAACTATGAATGAGGAAGTATTGTCAAAAGTGGACAAACTAAAAGGCCAATTCAATAACGAGTTCGATCATTAACTTTCTGAAGTAAGTATGGTAAAGCCTTGCTCCATTGAATCAGAATGATGTAACACGGCTTCCACCCAAGCCCATCCATATTCTCCTACCCACTCTGCAAAATTATCAACACGTTCTTGTAAACTATTTTCAGGGAACAATTGATTTTTTATATGCTGAATTCTTTCCAATGCAACCGCTTGTTTCTTTTTTTCAGCCTTCAATATTTTTTTCTCTAATTCTCCTAACTTCTTAATGGACTGCACCGACAAATTCATCGTATGATCCCCTAAAGTCGCATCCACTTGAATGGCTTGTTGCTGAATAGCCTTATACAATTGCTCCATTTGTTGTATTCCTTTTGCTAAGGACAACTCATGTTTTGTATTCTTTTTTACATAAGCCACTTCCAATACATTTGCAGGCGTAAATAAATCCACCAATTCAAATCCTAACGCGGCCCATTGTTTAGCCATTTTCTCTTTAATGAACAAAAAAGAATTTCTTAATTGCAATACTGGATAATGAATACCGGCAGCAGCAAATACTTCTTTTAATTCCATCCAATATGCCAATTCTCCTCCGCCACCAATAAATACAAGACCTGGCAAAATGGTTTCCTGATACAATCCTCTTAATATCACATTCGGACTAAAGCGTTCAGGATATGCGTTTAATTCCGCAATCATTTCAGCCTGAGTGAAAGTTAAATCGGTATCTACAATGGTGTACACTCCGTTATTCAATTCGATACGTGCACGCGTACTATCTTTTAAATAAAATAAATTCAAAGTACGCCCCTCAGTTTGAACATGGTATTGTGCGCGCAATTTTGTAAGTGTAGGTTGTAATGCTTTATGAGAAAACTGCGTGGTTAATTCTTTTTCCATCACCGAAATAAAACAGGATTTCAATTTTGTATCATCGGGCTGAATAACCACCAAACCGTATTGACCAAAATAGCTATGCACCAAATTAAGGGTGGCTTCGTTAATCGTAACCCCTTTTTTGTATGCTTTGTTCAAAACCTCCATAGCCTCTTTACCCTGGTGTTTAACTGACCAATACCCTTCGATATTTTTCAACAAAGCCACCAACGCATCATCAACCTTCATTCTTCCTATCGCACCTGTTTGCTTAGTCTCCCACTGTAATTTATCTCCGCCTAAATAAAAACTACCTACCTCGTCAATATCTGCATCCTCCGAACCCATATAATAAACAGGAACGTAATTGTTTTCAGGGAACTGCTTTTTTAAATCGGCAGCCAATTGAATCGCATGAATAATTTTATAAAAAAAGTACAAAGGGCCTGTAAAAATATTGGGCTGGTGTGCTGTAGTTATTACATAGGTGTTTTCCTGTAATAGCAAATCTACATTTTGGTCTACGGCTTTAATAGAATTTAAATTTCCATATTGCGCCTTAAGTACATCCACCAATAAAGGTCGGTTCACATTAAACCCTTTTCGAGCTTCAATGGCTTTTTGAACGCCTTCAAAATTGGGAGTATAGGCTACAAAGTCCTGGGCAGTTCCTTTGGCATCCACGTAATCACGAACCAATTGGGAAAAGAGCCCGGTAGCGTGATAAGGTATTTGAGTAGCATTAAATTTCATAATGGAGGCATCCTGCGATTAGGGTGCAAATTAAGATAAAATTGATACATTTGGTAGCTGATTACTTATTGCTTGACCAAAATATGAATTATGGAAACTTATGGTAAGATACTTATTATCGCAATGCCCCTATTTTTGCTATTAGTGATTTTTGAAAAATGGTATGGATGGAGAAAAGGATTTGATACAGTGCGAACTTTGGATATGGTTTCCAGCCTTAGTTCGGGAGTAACCAATTCTACCAAGGACGTTTTGGGACTCAGTATTGCCATTATTAGTTACGGCTGGCTTGTAAATCACTTAGCCATAATGCATATTCAAGCTACCTGGTTGGTATATGTCATTGCTTTTTTAGCTTTGGACTTTTCGGGCTATTGGACCCATCGACTTGCCCATGAAATTAATTTTTTCTGGAACAATCATATTGTGCACCATAGTAGTGAAGAATTTAACTTGGCATGTGCATTAAGACAAAGCATTTCGGTGTTTGTAAGAATCTATGCCGTATTATTAATACCAGCAGCCATTTTAGGCGTGCCCGAAAAAGTAATTGCAGTGGTGGCTCCCCTACATTTATTTGCGCAATTTTGGTACCATACAAGACATATTAATCGAATGGGTTGGTTAGAGTATATCATAGTGACTCCCTCTCACCACCGAGTACACCATGCCATAAATCCTGAATATTTAGATAAGAACTATGGCCAGATTTTTATTTTCTGGGATAGATTGTTTGGGACTTATCAAGAAGAGTTACCAAATGTTCCAGCAGTATACGGAGTAACGCGTCCGGTAAGAACATGGAACCCTATTAAAATAAACTTTATGCATATGTGGCTGCTTATTAAAGACGCATGGCATACCAAAAGCTGGAAGGACAAGTTTCGTATTTGGCTAATGCCATTGGGCTGGAGACCAGCCGATGTAATAGAAAAGTATCCTGTCGAAAAAATACAAGATGTGTATCATTTTGAAAAATATGATACCCCCGCTTCAAAAACAATGCAGGTATATTTATGGGCACAACTTATTTGCATGTTGTTATTGGTGAGCTATTTGTTTGCAAATGTTGCTATGATAAAACAATTAGGTATCGCAAACTTATTTATTTATGGCGGCTTTATTTTCTTGCAAGTTTACGCGCTCACTGAATTTATGGACCGTGGAAAATATGCTTGGTTATTAGAAGCCATCAAGAATGTAGCTTGTATTGCGATGATTGTACAAAATGGAGCCTGGTTTGGATCCAATACAATCTCTCCGGCCATCGCACCAATATTGATTGGCTATTTTGCTATGAGCAGCATTGCAGTGTACTATTTTTCTAATACACCTGCTGACCCAAGTGCTAAATTGTATATTGTTAAATAAAGTTAGCTGATAGATAAAGCTTAAACAAGCTCTCCTTCTAAGTCGTAATCATATGCTTTGGTGATTTTTACCATAACAAAATCACCTGGTTTTAAACGCTTAGTGGTATTTATAACTACTTCATTATCTACTTCAACACTGTCAAATTCGGTACGTCCTAAATAACGGCCTGCTTCTTTTTTATCTACCAACACTTTTACAATCATGCCCTCTTTTTGTTGGTTAATGGCCAAACTAATTTCCTGTTGTACTTCCATTATTTCCTCGGCACGACGCTGCTTTTCTTCGGCAGGCACATCGTCTACTAAATCATACGCACTTGTGTTCTCCTCGTGGCTGTAAGTAAATATGCCTACGCGGTCAAATTGATGTTCTTGCAAGAATGCTTTTAACTCTTCTACATCTTCTAAAGTTTCACCTGGGAACCCTGTAATTAAAGTAGTTCTAATGGCAATGCCCGGCACACGCTTACGAATTTCTGCAATCAATTCACTCATTTCCTCACGCGTAATATTTCGACGCATGGCTTTAAGCATATTATTACTTGCATGCTGCAATGGAATATCAATATACTTACAAATATTATCACGCTCACGCATGGTATCCAATACTTCCAATGGAAACTTACTAGGATAGGCATAGTGCAATCTTATCCATTCCAATCCTTCAACATCTGCAAGCGCATTTAACAATTTAGGAAGCGCACGTTCCTTATAAATATCCAATCCATAATACGTTAATTCTTGTGCTATTAACATCACTTCTTTCACTCCTTTCTTTACCAAGCCTTTTGCTTCGTCTACTAATTGCTCAATGGTTTTACTTACATGTTGACCACGCATTAAGGGAATAGCACAAAATGCACAGGTTCTATTACAACCCTCACTAATTTTTAAATAAGCATAGTGTTGTGGCGTACTTAATAAACGTTCTCCTAATAGTTCGGCTTTATAATCGGCATTTAATTGATTCAACATTAAAGGCAATTCCATGGTACCAAACCAAGCATCTACTTCCGGGATTTCAGCAGCCAAATCACCACGGTATCTTTCACTCAAACAACCCGTTACATAAACTTTGTCTAATTTGCCTTTTTGCTTTAAAGCCACTTGATCCAAAATAGTGTTTACACTCTCCTCTTTTGCTTTGTCAATAAAGCCACAGGTATTCACCACAACAATATTGTGATCTAACTTTTTGTTCTCATGCACCACATCAATATCGTTGGCAACCAATTGACCACTTAACATTTCACTATCTACTAAGTTTTTACTACAACCTAATGTGATGATATTAACTTTGTTCTGTTTTAAAGTTTTTGACTTCATATTGTAAAATTAAGCGTCTACTATTTATTTACTTCGTTTGTAAAATGGAAAGTAATGTCGGGGTTATTGGTAATTTCCGTATTTAAGAACCATTCACTTTGTGCTAAATACACAGGTGAGCCGTCCTTATCCTCTGCAGCATTTTGTTGCTTGAATCGTAAGAAATCATGCAACTTATTTTTATCGGTAGATGTTAACCAACATGCCTTGTAAAAAGGAAGGGTTCTGAATTCACAAGCAGCACCATATTCTTGCAACAAACGATATTGAATGACTTCAAATTGTAAGTCTCCCACACAACCAATAATTTTTTTGTTACCGCCAAACTGCGTAAACAACTGTGCAACTCCTTCATCGGTTAACTGTTGAATACCTTTTTCTAACTGTTTTGTTTTCATTGGATCCTTGTTTACTAACTCCTTAAATATCTCAGGAGAGAAAGTTGGAATACCTGTAAAATAAAACTTTTCACCTTCAGTTAATGTATCTCCAATTTTAAAATTACCTGTATCAAATAAACCAACCACGTCGCCAGGATACGCATCATCCACAATATCCTTGCTACGTGCTAAGAAAGTATAAGGATTGGTAAATCGTACATCCTTATCCAAACGCACATGCTTGTAATACTTATTTCTTTCAAACCTTCCACTACACACACGCATAAAGGCAATACGATCACGGTGCTTAGGATCTAAGTTGGCATGTATTTTAAAAATAAAACCACTGAACTTGTCCTCTCCTGCTTGTACTTTTCGAACACTGGTTTCTCTATCACGAGGCGTTGGTGCAATTTGAATAAAAGTGTCTAACATTTCTTGCACACCAAAGTTGTTTACCGCCGATCCAAAAAACACAGGCGCAATTTTACCTTCTAAATAATCAGCAGGATTCAATGCACCATATACTCCATCAATTAATTCTACATCTTCTCTTAACAAATCCGCATCGCGGTCGCCTACTTTTTGTTGTAACACAGGACTAGACAAATCTTCAATAGCTACTACATCCTCATCATCTGCCTTGGTGCTAGCTGTAAATAAACGAAGACTTTTATCGTGCAAATTATAAACCCCTTTAAATTCCTTACCGCTATTAATAGGCCAGGTCATTGGGTGTAAAGAAATTTTTAATTCCGCTTCTATTTCCTCTAATAAATCAAATCGATTTTTACCGTCACGGTCCATTTTATTAATGAACACAATAACAGGCGTGGCACGCATGCTACACACTTCCATTAAACGACGCGTTTGTGGCTCAACACCATTCACGCTATCAATTACTAAAATAACACTGTCTACCGCCGTTAATGTTCGATAAGTATCTTCCGCAAAGTCCTTGTGACCAGGCGTGTCCAATAAGTTAATCAAATTGCCCTTATACTCAAAAGACATAACCGATGTAGCCACCGAGATCCCTCTTTGACGTTCAATTTCCATAAAATCCGAAGTCGCATGTTTTTTGATCTTATTGCTCTTTACGGCTCCCGCTGTTTGAATAGCACCTCCAAACAATAACAACTTCTCAGTTAAAGTGGTTTTACCAGCATCGGGGTGAGATATGATGGCAAAGGTTTTGCGGCGGTTAATTTCTTTTTCGTACTTCATTCTACTTTATACTTACTATCTTCTTTTTATTTTTTGATCTACTCAATTCCTCATTATTAAAAATGGCCCGCATTCAAAATAAATTGAATCACGAGCCATTCACTATATTCCTAAACTAGTTAGATATCAATTGCTTCGCCATAAGCTGCAGCAACGGCTTCTTTTAAACCTTCGCTCATGGTTGGATGCGGATGAATTGCATTTAAAATTTCATGTGCTGTAGTTTCTAATTTACGCGCTACTACTGCTTCTGCAATCATTTCTGTAACATTCATACCAATCATATGACAACCTAAGAATTCGCCGTATTTTGCATCAAAGATTACTTTTACAAAACCTTCTGTTGCGCCTGCTGCAGATGCTTTACCACTTGCTACAAATGGGAACTTACCTACTTTAATTTCATAGCCTGCTTCTTTAGCTGCTTTCTCTGTATAACCTACACTTGAAATTTCTGGAGTGCAATAGGTACAACCAGGTACATTGTTGTAATCAATAGCTTCAGGCATGTGTGCATGCTTCTTTTCTAAATAAGCCATATGCTCTGCAGCATTGATACCTTCTTTAGCAGCAACGTGTGCTAATGCTTGACCAGGAGAACAATCACCCAATGCATAAATACCAGCAATACTAGTTTGTTGGAATTTATCTACAATGATTCTACCCTTATCAGTTTTAATGCCGTTAGATTCTAATCCAATATTTTCAATGTTTGCAACCACACCTACCGCACTTAATACGATATCTGCTTCCAATGTTACAAAAGAACCATCTTGTAATTTCACTTTTGCTTTCACGCCAGCACCTGTTGTATCCACCGATTCAACTGAAGCATTAGTCATGATATCAATTCCTTGTTTCTTATATTGTTTTTCTAATTCCTTAGAAATATCTTCATCTTCTACTGGTACAATTCTTGGTAAGAATTCAACAATTGTAACCTTCGTGCCCATACTGTTGTACACATAAGCAAACTCTACACCTATCGCACCACTACCTACAATAATCATGCTCTTAGGTTGATTTTGCAATACCATTGCTTCACGGTATCCAATTACTTTTTGACCATCTTGCTTTAAGTTGGGTAATTCTCTACTACGACCACCAGTTGCAATTGCAATATATTTTGTATCCACTACTTGAGTAGATCCGTCAGCTGCTTTTACTTCTACTTTACCTCTTGATAAAACTTTACCATAACCCATGATCACGTCAATCTTATTTTTCTTCATTAAGAATTGAACACCCTTGCTCATTTTATCGGCAACGCCACGGCTCCGAGAAATAACTTTACCAAAATCATGTGCAACACCTGTAGCTGTTACGCCATAATCAGCACTATGTTTTAAGTACTCATATACTTGAGCACTTTTTAACAACGCTTTTGTTGGGATACATCCCCAGTTTAAACAAACTCCACCTAAACTTTCCTTTTCTACAATTGCAACTTTCAAACCTAATTGAGAAGCTCGGATAGCCGCAGGATAACCCCCAGGACCACTACCTATTACGATAACGTCATATGCCATTTTGTGTGTGTTTTTGAGTAATTGAATGAGGTAGCAAAAATACCCCAAAAAAAGGACTATTCAAAGAAAACGCGGACCATCTGGAAAAACCATTTATTGTCGTTTGGACGCTGCTTATTCATTTGATTTTCATCGTATTTGCTCAAGCCAAAAAGCCCGGCCATATTGCCTCCACGTACCGAAATTTCTAAATAGCCTGCTGAATTAAACCAAGCTAGCTTGTCTGAAATAGGCACTGCCCCATAATTGCGGCTCAAAACTTCGATCGTTTCATTGCGGGTGAAGACTATTTTAAAGGGTCTCCCCTTGGCATGGGATTCAAATTCCTCCTGCCTTATATTCACCACTACATTCTCAAATTGATCGATAAATATAATTTGTCCCTCCATCCAATTGGCGTCAAACTTGGGCTGTGTTGGATAAATTTCTAGTACCTCAGTAGCCGGATCCCCTGCATCAGATAAATTACCGGAAGCAAAAAAGTAAGCCACCGATTCAACAATACGTTCTGTAATTTGTACAAAAGTATGGGCTCCTTTAATATCAATCTTCACAATATCCTTTGGCTTCAAACCCAACATCATTGTTAAAAACCCATTGTCTGGCACCACAAAATAATGCCCATTAAAATGCGCAAACAATACATGTTCCTGAGGGTACTGAAAAAAATTAACCATCACAATATGCACCGTTCCCGACGGATAATGTTTGGCTGCGTTGTTGAAAATATAAGCGCCTTGTAAATAATTTTTGCTCGAAAGCTGATGGGTGATATCTGCTATTGCACATCCAGGTATGATTGACAAGATTTGGCCCTTAACGGCGCCAATAATAAAATCCTCTTGGCCAATATCTGATGTTAATGTTATAACAGGCATATCCTATTAGTAACGAATAAATTATGTATTTATTTTATCAATTGTCCATTCTTAAAAAAGAAATGATATGCTAGTTTATCGGCCCATGCAGGAAAAAATTTATTCATGAAAACAGTACGCTTCCCGGTAAAGGTCAACACCAAGCTACGCTTACGTTTCGCTATAGATTCAATGATATGATTTGCACATTCTTCAGAACTCATCATAGCCCCTTCATCCATTGGAGACTCCCCTTGTGCTTTGGCATCTTTATTTAATGCTGCATTACGAATATTAGAAGTAGTAAATCCTGGGCAAACCCACATCACATGGGTACCTGAGCCAAACAATTCGGTTCTCAATGCTTCCAACCAACCATTCAAAGCATATTTAGAAGCAGAATATCCACTACGTCCAGGCAAGCCTCTATAACCTGCAATACTAGAAACACCCACAATCACCCCTTTGGCTTTTAGAATAGCGGGCAAAGCTGCTTTAGTAGTATACACCGTTCCCCAAAAATTAATATCCATCACATTTTTTAAAGTCTCTATCGATACTTCACTCACCAAGGCGCGCATGGAAATTCCTGCATTATTTATGAGCACATCCACACCACCCCATTTATCTTGTACAGCCTGTAAAAAATCAATGCACTGCCCTTGATGCGCAACGTCCACCTGCATGGTAAACAAGGACTGTCCTGTGTTTTCGCTTTCTAATAGGGCTAATTTATCTGCATTACGGCCACAGGTAGCAACTTTGGCCCCCAATGCTAAAAACTGCTGCACCAAGGCTTTTCCAATGCCATCGGAACCACCCGTAATTACCACTATTTTATTGCTGAAATTGGCCATGTGATTGAATTTATACAAATGTAGTTCTAAATTGAAAACGAACCACTTAGGAAGATTTTAAGAAGTTGAAAAGAAAAGTACATATTTATTTGGATAGTTTTATTTTATGCTTATTTTTGCACTCCTCAAAAGGGAAAAAGGTCAGATTCCGTAGCTCAGTTGGTAGAGCAATACACTTTTAATGTATGGGCCCTGGGTTCGAGTCCCAGCGGGATCACCACTTAAACTCCTAACAAATTGTTAATCAATATGTTAGGAGTTTTTTATTTTGATGGGGACAACATAGGGACAACAATAAATAAATTTACATTTGGACAAATGCGTGAATAATTTTATCTAAATCCAATAAATCAAAAATGTGTCTAAACTTCTCTCATTACTTAGCAGCTCACCACGTCAAAGTATTGTATTGTGTACATTTGGAAAGTTATGAATTTACGCAGAAAGAAAAGATTATAGACTTAGGAACAAAAACTCAGATCTGTAAATATCCAACTCCGATTCTATAAATCGATCAGACTTCAAATTAGTTTTCATAGCCAACGTATCAAAAGAATGAATAAATGATAATTCAATCCATCGGTTACGAAAAACTCATCCTGACACATAATTCAACTCTATAATTTAAAAAAAGAAGAATGGCTACTTCTAAAGTGTACGTAATTGTAATTTTCAAAATAAAAAAAATAAGGCTTCGTCAAATATAAATTTTAGTGTTGATGTGTTGAAGAAAATTTAGTTCAGCTAAATATAACTAAATAATTCAATTTTTAAAACAGATCTATGCTATTTAATAAATTTAATTTCCCAAACATTACGATCAACAGAATTTAATAAACCGTCAAATCTATCTTTATGCACTGCTATGCAAAGTAAGTCAGTAGGCCTGGAGAAACCAACATAAGCCATTTTGGTTGATTGTTTAACACGATCGCCAACATTTGAATCTATTTGGATTCCTAAAAATTGGTCTTTTAATCGTTGTGATTCGTATGATTTTGCATTTGCGCCTCTTCCATCTTGCTGAAAATAAGACTCCAAATACAATGTTGCACAATGTGTTTGTCCTTTTACTGCGTGAACACTAGTAATTTCAATTTCAAGTCCATCCTCTTTGTAATAATTAGTTGGCGTAAATATTTCTATATTTTCGGTTGAATTTTCAACTAATTCCTTGTTAATAAAGTCCGCGCTTGCTGAAATTGTTTTGTCAAATATTGCAAGCAATGTCGGAATGTATGTTTTTATTTCTTCCAAAACTTCTATTGTTTTGTCTTGAATTATTCCGAATGACCAATTGTAAAGATTCAAATTAAGTTCGTCATATTTTTTAATGTCTTTTTCGTGAATAAAATCAATGAGTTGTTTTTTTGAATATGGTCTGCCGTCAGTGTTGATGATTTTTTCAAAACTAAAGATTTTTAGAAAAGCGTTTAAAATGTTTTTACGTAAAGGTTCTAGCGTTTTCTTTCTCTCATAATACAATAAATAACTTCTTAAGTTGTAGTAGTCTTGTTTTGATTTGCCTTTTTCTTTCTTAAAACCTTTATAATAATCTTCTAAACGTAGTTTAGTTGCATCATTACGACTTATTTCATCTTCTTTCCATTCAGTATTCCAACAAACAACTTTGATTGGATTTACGGAATTTTCTAACCCGTTTTCTTTTACGATTTTAGCGAAAAAAGGAATAATGCTTTCAATTGTGTTATTTTCAAAAACTAAAATATGAGGCTTTATTTCAACTTCATTTTTCCCAACAATATCAAAATTCTTTTCGCTGTATAATGCGAATTTTTTTACAACATTAGCGATATGATTGCTTAGTCGTTGACTTCCGTTTAAACGTAAAACTTCTGGTCTGTCTACCCAAAGATCATCTGCTTTTACAGAATTATAAATTGCCTGGTTCTTATCACCTATTCGTTGGAATATTGAAGTGCAGCTTCCCTCATCGTAAAATAATTTTTCCAACAACTTGTATTGATGAGTGTCCATATCTTGCATCTCGTCCACAAATACGAAAGAAAAGCGTTTTTGTATTATTTCTTTTATCAAAGAAAATTTATGAATATAACATTCAGCAAAATGATAAGCGTAATCGAATGAAATTATTCCTTTCTTTAAAACCTCAATGATTATTGCTTTGAGGCCAATGAATTTTTTATTTAGCTCATCTTTTAATAAAACATCATTATTCCCGTTTTTTATTTCGTTTGTGATTAAATCATAATATAAGTCACGAACTTCTTTTTCTATGTACTTTTTACAGATTTCATTTTTGTGATTTTCATTACCATTTGCTTCTGCAGTAGCTTTTTTGATATGCCTGTTATAAAACCATTTTGTGGGTTGGTCATAATCTTTATTCCAAGCAATGACTTTGAATAAACTTTCTAATTCTTCTTGATATCTTTCAGTGTCAATGCAGTTTAATTTCTTTTTGAATACAAGATTATAAAATGGTATTGCCAAGAACTCATCAACAAAACTTTGTATTGTTCCAATAAAATTTGGATAGGAAAATAATTTAGGACAATATTTTTGAATTTTTTCATTTATCTCATCTATGGCTGCGTTAGTATGCGACAAAACTAGAATACCAGAACCGTCCGAAAAAGGCAGTTTACGTTCTAAAATAACCAACTTTGCGAGTAAAGCTGTTGTCTTTCCACTTCCAGGTACTGCTTGTAAATCTATTGTGTTGAAATTACGAATAAACGCTTTGCGTTCTTCGTCAAATTCTTTGTCCTTAGGTAAAAGAATCTTTTCTGCATAGTGAATTTCATAGTCGGATATTTCGTCAATTACCTGTGGCATATTTAATCGCTTTTACAAGGTAATAAATCGAGTCGTTGGCAGCTTCTGTAATTTGGATTGAAGTGGCTACGTTAACTAATTCTTCATCTATGGCATTTGCAATATAATATGCAATGGCAGATTTTTTTAAGGTATTGTTAATCAACTTTCTTGCAAGTGCTTTTTCAAAGTCCGTATCCCAATCTGTATGAGTATGAATTGATCTTGCCGCCTTCTGTAAGTGTGTTGTTAAATAAACTGATTTAAACAAAGAATATTCAAATGTCCAATTTGGTGCAGGGAAATATTTTACGTTTTGTTCTGCTTTTCCGTTTATGTATGCTAATTTCGCTTGTGTTTCCATTTGAACGGTTTGAGAATCTAGTTTTACAAAATCATCTCCATTCTTTTCGTATTCTCTAATGTCAGAATCAGTAATCACGGAAACAGGGATATTCATATTGGGCTCTGCTTGACGCAAGAATATTTTTGCATAGTGATCAAAACCTGTGTGTCCTATATTTACAATAGAAACTCCTTTTTCGGTTAAGTCAATTCCGATTGCTTTTGCAATGCTTGGTAAAAGAATTTCTTCTGCCCAGCCCTCCACTAAAATTACACCTTTGGCAAAAAACAAATTGGCTTTTGTCGTGTCCAAAAACTTTTCCAAAAACTTGTAATTGTCTTTTTCCAACTTGGTGTATGTATCGCCCATTGGAAATACATTTCCAATATTGCACATAATCAAGTTTTCCAATTTTAGTTTGGAAGCCAAATTCGGACTATGAGTGGTAAGAATAAGTTGAATATGTTTTTGTTTTTGAAAGGCTTCAATCACTTGCATTTGTGCTTGAGGATGCAAATGTGCTTCCAATTCTTCAACCAAGCCTAAACGCAAGCCTGACCAATTTGTTTTGGTTAAATGAAGCAATTCTGCAGACATAAATAAACGGTTTAAAGTTCCTAAGCCCGGATTTGGTTCCCCTTTCAAAGTCAAAGTAAGTTTTTCAAGAATACTTTTGATATCAGTTGATGTTGATTCAAATTCACTTTCGTTATCCTTGCTGTAAAAACTTTTAATGTAGTGGTCGATTTTGTCTTTTATCTTCTTTCCCTGCTTGGGTTGACCCAATTCATCAACTTCGTTAAAGTACTTTTCTAAATCTTCTTTTAAACTAGAAAAGATTTTTACCAAATCATTATCTTTTTCTTTGCCCTTAAATGCTTCATCCCCCAGAAGAATTTGCGACAATCGTGAATTGCGTTTGGCAACCAATTCATTTTCGGCATCACGCAAAGGTTTTAGATAAGTGGCTTTCAGATATTCTTTTGCTTCTGCGGTAAGTAAATAACCTTCTTCATCAACACCTGCTTTTACATCTGTTGGGAATATTTTATCAACTTGGCGTTTTACATCGTAATTAAGTTTTAAAAATGGCGTCGCATCTTTACCTGTACCGTTCCACCCCAACCATTCTATAAAGTTTTTAGCTTCATCGGGATTTAAATTGTCAAAAGCTAATTCTATACGGAAACGTCTTGCATCTTTATGAAAATCTTTATCATCTACTCTTATATAATCGTAGCTGTGTGTTTTTAAAACCAATTTTATAGCATCAATAATGGCCGTTTTACCCGAATCATTCTCACCAATAATTACATTTAAACCTTGGGTTAGGTTTAAATCCAAGTGAGGTTTTGAAAGATCAATTTCGCCCATTGCACCGAATTTTCTAAAATTCCAAAGTTTGATTTTTGAAAGATACATAGGCATTCTTATTTTTGACTATTACTTAATTCTTGTTTTAAATGAATTTGAAGATATTCTTCTGCTTGATGATGTAATTTTCTCATTAAAGTTGGAAAAACATCCAAAAACCGATAGGCAATCATTATAACGTACATTCCTACTAAAATAAACACTGCAGCAATTGAGTACAAGAACCAGCCAAACTGTGGTATATAGATGAAATAAATAGAAATGGCAATCATCATTCTAAATGCTAAAGAAAATGTAGCTTCTAAATTTTGTTTTGATTCATTTAGGCTAGACTCCATATTTTCAAATGCTTCAGTTGTCAATTTTGTTCTTAAATTCTGATATAAGGAAACTAAAGTTTCTTTTGTGAGATTTATCGGACCAACAATTTCAGAAACTTCATTAATTTCTTTTAATCGCTGATCAATTATATCTTTTTTGAACTGATATTCTAATATTTCTTTGGTTAGTTTTACTGCTTTAAAATAATTAAAAGATAAAAATAGGATCATTGACAAAAATTGCGTTGTCCCATAAACCACAAGAAAAATACTGAATGGTATAAAAAAGTTACCTTTTATGAAAAAATCCAAAATGCCTTTATAGTCATTATAGTTCAACCAAGAGTAACTACCATAAATTTTTTCGAACAAAAAAGAACTAATACTTAAGTTGAATAAAAAGTTTAGAATTCTACGAATTGAAGGTAAAATAGATTTGCCTTTCAAATAGTCCCCGATGAAAAAAAATAAATCGTTCATATTTTAAGAAAGTAATTTGTTTTTTAATTTATTCCTAAACCTTTACTTGTCCATTCATAAGCATTGGAAGAAGCCAGTCTCTTAATTCAGTGAGTTTTTGGTTTTCATTCTGAATTAAACTAATCTTATCAAAAATTGGCTTTATCAAGTTATTAAACGCCAATATTAAACCTTTATCTCGTGGCAGGCTAACATTTAATGCATTAAGAGTCAACTGGTTGACATTTTTCATTATTGTCCCCCCTGATCCATTTTGTATTTGATATTCAATTGATTTTAAATAGAAAAAAACCGGAATCTTATAGTCTAAATTTTCTAATTCATAGTGAATTGCGAAACCACAATACAAAGTATTTTCTGCAATATCAGCAATTAATCTAGTAGCTCCGGGGATTCCACTTCTTGCAATAATAATGCTTCCATTATGTACTGCATATTTTTTCACATCTGACATTCTTAAATAAACTATATCTAAATCTTCATTTTTTAGAAAATAAGTTGATGAACTAATATTTCTAACATTTATTATTGGGCAAGCTACATCACCAGGATTTGATGGATCATAGTTGACTCCATTTTTAAAGTTTCCTAGATCACCAAGTTTATGTAATTCCCATTCCTCGGGAATCTCCCTTTTCAATTCTTCACTCCAAACCATCTTCCCGCCACTAGACTTATATGGCTTCTCATTTTCATTTGGGAAGTCATACTGAACAAACCAATAATCATATAATGTTTTAGCCATTGATTCTAATTCAGCATTAATTTGATTATTTAATTCAATTTTGGAGTCAATACTATTCAGGAATATTGAAATTGATCTTTGAATTTTTAAGTCAGGTACACACATTTCAAATGATGCAAGTATATCAGATGTTAAATTTGGAAAAGTAGAACCATTTGCTGCATTGAGTAAAGCGTTTAAATTTGAATATAATAAGAACTTTAAGAAATGATTATATTCATAGCCATTTTTATGAGAAATTGAAGCTAGTCCTCTACCTAAAGCATACTTCTGGTCTGCCCAATTCATCCTACCTGTTGTAGATCCTCTCACACAAAATAGAATATCTCCTTTATTACAAAACCTTTTGCCGTCAATTGTATATTGTTTCGGCACTGGATAACTGCTAGTGAATTCTGCAGGGCCATTCAAAAGAGCGACACCTTCTCCAACCTCATTACAAGTTTCGCCTGATGGAGATTGGCCCATTTTTATATTAGCAATTTCAGATAACTTGACCTTATTCATATTTCAAACTCTTTAGTTGTTTCTGGATTTCTTTTTCTAAATTTTTTGATTCATCAAAAAGTGAATCTAAATTAGTCTTGAATCCCTCTATTTTTACAGCAAACTCCTTTGGAGTAATATCCGTGTATTCAATCTTTACATCAAAATATTGCCCAGCACTAAAGCTATAATTCTTTTCAGCTATTTGATCATAAGAAACAACTACTGTAAAATCTTCTATTGCTTCGTGTTTAATAAACGTGTTAATGATCTTTTGTTCTTCTTCCGAAGAAAGTAATGTCTTTTGATTCTTTCCGTCTTTTACTGTTGTTCCGAGCTTTGACGCATCCATTAAGACAATGTTTCCTTTCTTATTCTCATTGTCTATAAATAATATACTTACGTTAGTTCCAGTTGTGGCAAATATATTACTTGGCATACTTATTACCCCTCTAAGCATTTTTTGCTCAACAAGCTTTTCTCTAATTTTTCGCTCAATACCACTTTGTGCAGTTATAAATCCAGTTGGAACTACAATTGCAGCTTTGCCTTTAGCAGACAAGGAATACATTATGTGTTGAATAAACAATGGATAAATCGCCATGCCCTCTTTCTTTGCTTTAGGCACATTAGGTACACCTGCAAAGAAACGTTCATTATTCACCTTATTATCTAAGTCAGCAACATAATCACTAAAGTCTAATTTAAAGGGAGGGTTAGAAACAATAAAATCAAACTGCTTTAACCTCCCATTGGCTTCTTTATGGTAAGGTTCAAGTATAGTATTCCCTTTTACAATATTGGGTATCGAGTGGACCAAATTATTTAGAATAAGGTTTAGCCTCAATAAATTCGAAGACTTCTGAGATATATCCTGTGAGTAGATGGTACACTTATCCTCTCCAATAGCATGTGCCAAATTCATTAATAATGTCCCAGAACCCGCAGATGGGTCATAACAAGTTACATTTTTTGTTCCTTCGGTAACTAAACATGATGCCATAATCTTTGCAACTGCATGTGGAGTAAAGTACTCAGCATACTTTCCACCACTATTTGTGTTGTAATCCTTAATTAAATACTCGAAAATGGTGGCGTAAAAATCAAACTTTTCGTGGAAGATGTTTTCAAAGCTAAAACCAATTAATTTATTGATAATAGCTTTGCAAAATTCATCACGCTTATCAGTAACATATTTGCTAATGTTTTCAAATAAAACTATTTTCTCACCTCCTTCAGTAAGTACTGAAAATAATCCACTATTCTCCTTAGCAATTTCTAGCAGTGTATTGTCAAATAATTCAGCAAATTTTGGATTATTCTGATTATCAAACAAGGTAGAAATAAAATGATTTGTTTGAAGCCTTGCAGTATTTTCATTCAACTGCATTAACAGCATCTCATAGTCCCCTTTTTTATACCCTTTTAAAACCTCAACTAAATTTTCTGCCTTTTCTAGCTTTTTGTCTAGCTGCTTAACTTCATGGATAAGCTTATCGTTTAGGAATTTATAAAGGAATACTTGTGTAATGATTTTAAACTCATTACCATCATTACCTAATCCATAGTTTGCACACACACTCTTTAAATCATCAATGAGTGCTTTTGTCTTTTTTTCAAATTCTAATGTTGTACTCATAATTTAAGGAATAGTCTATTTATTTTTCTTCAACCCTTTTTTAGGTGCTAAAAAATTATCTGCATTAACTACTTTTCTTCCAGTCTTTGCTTCCAATTCTAACTTTGCATTTTTTGCAATTGACCCACCTTTCTTGCCGGCTTTTGCATTTTCTGCAAGCCCTTTTGCCTTTTCAGCCTCAGCGATTTGTCTTGTTGACATTTCAGCTAAAGCAGTAAATAACAATTCTGCTTCGTTCATATGATCTCTTATATTCTGGGTTTTTAGCCCTTTCATTTGCTTATGTTCTTTTACACTTACTCCTGACCATTCTTTATGAATAATATTTGTCAATAAAGCAAATTCATCTGGTTTTGTTACTCCGCTATCTTTCCAATAATCTGTTAACTTGTTTCGAGTTTCTTGACCAGTCATTCTTTGCTGTATCCACTTATCACTCCTGCCCATTTTTTGCCAATTGTCGCGAGCCCTATCCATACTTAAACTTGGATCTTGCATTTCTTGTAGTCTCTCAAACCCAACTTTTGCCAACCATTGCTTGAAAGGTTCTGCCTTAGCAGATGGAATAGACTGTATAATCCTAAAAATACTTTGAACATCAGACACATCAGTCTCTCTTAACTTACCATCACTTGCCATTAATTTCAATTGTCGACAAATTGTCGACAGTTCATACCCATCTTCAGTTTTAACACGCTTTTTCATTTTAAACCAGTAATCTCTTGGATTTGCACTTTCAGTAAGTACTTGTATTATATCAATTATAGAAAAATACCATATTTCATTTTCGGCATCATAATGTCTGCGTATATTACTATTTTCAAAAACTACAATTTCTTTATTCATATTATAAGATTTATTATTATATTAATATGCTACCCTTCCGTGATATTCGTTAATATATTCTTTTACTATTAAACTATTTATTCTCTTAGACTTTTCAACATCTAAACCAAGCTGAGATTTTGTATTCAATTGATTAATTACCATTCTCATCATCATTGTTTCTATGTAGCTCTCGTTCTCTAGGACATTTGAGTTTTGAAGAATTAAGGCATCTACTTCTTTCTTCAGTCCTTGCAATGCTTCAAATAGCTTACTTTCACTTTCAGTTAATGGGTCTTTTTCCATTAAACGTTTATGTAAACGTGCATACTTTTCGTCATTGTCATATTTTGCTTTCAGGAGTTGATTCTTCCTTTCAATTTCCCTAGCCTCATTATAAATTTTATCTAGCTCCTTAATGTTGCTTTCGATTTCTTCCGTATTAATTTCATTTAAATTCTTTTTCTTAAACAACCTTTCCAACTCCTCCTTTAAAGAAATAAAATAGGGATCTTTTTGGTCAAAGTTTCCACCTAGAGCTAATCTGGTTTTTTGTAGTATGTCTTTTAATTTATCAGCAAGGACCATCTCTTCTTCTTTGACTTTTACAAACGCGAATACAACATCTTCCAAAGCAAGGTTTAGTAAGTTGGTAGTATCTACACTGTTTTCAAGTGACTCCTTAGTGTTAATCAGCATTAAGTGATTATTCGCTTCTCTAGATAACACTGTAAGCTTATTAAAATCAAGTTTGTCCAATAACTCGTATTTGCCTGACAATCTTATTAAATTATACAATTCCTTAGCATTATTTAATGCTTTGGTAATTTTCATCATCTCGGCACGTTCCTTAATCTGTGTTATCTGCTGTGAAAAAACTTCTGCATTCTTAGTGTCAAATCGGAATAAGACGTCTTTAATATCTCCTATCTCTTTATCAATTTCTTCTTGAGACTTAAATATGTTTGAATAGTGTTCCATTTCATCCCCCAATTCCGCTTGTAGCTCATTAAAGTAGTCTTTGTTTGTTTTGTCAAACTCCTTTTTAATGTCAGCAAAATCTACAACATAACCGTATCTGAAATCTTTGTAGGTTCTGTTCACCCTTGTCAATGTCTGTAATAAGTTATGGGCTTTGATAACACGACCGATATAAAGCTTCTTCAATCTTGGTGCATCAAATCCAGTCAATAGCATGTTGTAAACGAATAGAAAATCAATTTTCTTTTCTTTAAATGCTTCAACCAGGTTCTTCCTTTCCTCTTTTGTTTCAACATCATGCAAGATCACTGCTGCAGTCTTCACCTTAGCCCCCATTCGTTGTTGTTCTCCATAGGATGCATTTGGCTCAGCTGCCATACTCAATTCCCCCTTATCTGCATTTGCGTATTTAGCTAGGAATATCTCATGCATCATTTTTGCTTGATCCGCTGAATCACAAACTACCATACCACCAATGGTATTATCATTCATAGCAATCCTTGCTTTCTCAAAGTCCTGTACTATATAATCTAGCATTGGCTCAACAAACTTTTGGTGAGCGTAAACTATTTTCTTTTCTGCATCTCCTTTAAGAATTTCAATTTCCTCTAAAGCTTGCTGCATTGTTAACTTATAGCTTGTTTCAATCTCCTCTCGAATCAGCCTTAATGTATAACCATCTGCAATAGATGAATTATAGTAGTATTTGTGGATATAAGCCCCAAACAAAGACTTAGAATTGTAATCATTACCTAGCAATGGTGTGCCAGTTAAGCCTATCTTAATTGCTCCAGGATCGGATTCATTAAGGTTTGCTAGGAAACTACCCTTAGGATTATAACTTCTATGTACTTCGTCTAAAAAATAGACTCTTTGAATATTTAGTTGGTAATCATTATTCTTTAAAACATCAGTATCATCTTGGAACTTTTGAATGTTCACTACGGTAATTTCAGCCTTACCTGAATTATTATGAATTACCGTTGTCGCCTTGATATCCTTGGTAAACTCCTCGCGAGAATTAATTTCATGGACCACAAGTCCTCTACTTTTGAATTCTCTGCCTGCTTGAATTAACAAATCAATTCGGTCAACTATAAAGTAGAACTTAGGAATAACGCCTTTCTTTTGAAAGTAATCAGTCAAATACCTGACATTATAAAAAGCAAGTGCAGTCTTACCACTTCCTTGGGTATGCCAAATAATGCCCTTCTTTATACCAGCTTCTAATTTTGCCTCGATTGCTTTTGTAGCAAATATTTGAGGGTAACGCATAATGTGCTTTTGAAGCCCACTTTCCTCTTTTACATAAACAAGTGCATATTGTAGAATAAAGGATAACCTATCTCTTTGAAATAATGAAGTACAAATTCTGTGCGTTGGCGAATCGGGATTCTTATTAGTAATAAATTCAGGAGAGGACTTGATGCTTACAAGATTGTTATCTTTTAGAACCGCCATCACAACTTCCTCATCTAGAGGAGTTAATAAACTATCAAGGTCAAATCTTTCCTCTTCCCTAAAATAATTAAAGCCTGGCTTTTGATAAGAAGCTGTTGCGTAAAAAGCACCCTCTAATGGCATTGGAGAATTATCATCATATTCCATGTTATTAGAGAAGACCATTAACTGGGTGATATTGACGAAATTTCTAAATTTCTTATTCTTAAATCTACTCTCAATTCTTCTGTGCTCAGCTAATATGCCGTCCTGGTTATTAGGCTTTTTTACTTCAATAAAAGCTAATGGCAGTCCATTTATAAGCAAAATCACATCAGCTCTAAATTCCTCATTATCTTTCTTATAAGTAAGCTCAGTTGTAACTTGGAAAAGGTTGTTATTAAAATCTTCGAAATCGATCATCCTAATTCCTGACCTATTGGTAAGCTTTTCGTAAAAAGCCTTACCCAAATCTTCGTTTTCTAAACAAAGTGCTACTTCGTCATAGAATCTATCAACATCTCCAATTGACAATTCAGGATTCAGCTTCTTAATACTCTCTTTAAAAACATCAACAAAAATATTGGTATTAAGGTCCCAGTTAGCTCCTTTTAAAGACAGGTATTCATAACCCAATCTACAAAAATGCAGAATAGCTGGAATTTTGACCCTTGAATTTTCATTAAATGCCATATTTGCAATTTAATAGGTGCTATTAACATTCTTTAATTAACTCAGCGACCTTGACTTTTAAAATTTTAGCAATGTCACCCAGGGTTTCCAAACTAGGAGTAGTTTGGTTATTACACCAATAATTAACCGTTACCTTAGAAACGCCAAGTTTTGCAGCAAGTTCCTTCTGCATTAACTTCTTTTCTTTGATTACTTCGTTAATTCTAAGCTCAATTGACATAAAATGGATTTATAAGGGGGGAGTTTAAAGTTAAGAGAATATTTTAACTATTTGAAAATATATCATTCAGTAATAATACTGAATCTATTTAAAATCAAGGTGATTTTACTTAAATTACATAAAAATATCATCTATGGGAAAGTATGGATTTAGCTTTTCTTGGAAAAGAGCCTTAGGAATTACTTCGGCAAAGCAAAAATTTGCACGCCAAACAGGGATTCCAACTACCACGAGCGGACTAGAGTGAAAAGTAGGCAAATCAGTAATAAATTTGCTTTTTAACCTTTTTAAAGGTGGTAAATAATAACATTAAAATTTAAGCAATGAAATTAGGACGACTAGAAAAAATAGACCTTCGGTCATATTGGAAGAAAGAAGCTACAGATTTTACACCATGGTTGGCACAATCTGAAAACATACAATTACTGAGTGAGGCTATTGGCATTGAACTAGAGGTACAAAGTCAAGAGGAAAGCGTTGGACCATTCAGTGCAGATATTTTATGCAAAGACACAATCAATGATCATTATGTACTTATTGAGAACCAACTAGAGCGAACAGACCACACGCACTTAGGGCAACTAATGACATACGCTGCCGGGCTAGACGCAGTGACAATAATATGGATAGCTCAGAAATTCACCGAAGAACACCGAGCAGCTCTAGATTGGTTGAACAGAATTACAGATGATACCTTTACTTTCTTTGGTATAGAAATTGAATTATTTAAAATTGGAGATTCAGTGCCTGCCCCCATGTTTCATATTGCGTCAAAGCCAAATGATTGGACAAAACAAGTCAAAAAGTCTGCAAATACTCAAAATGTAACTGCAATAAAACTTCAACAATTTGAGTATTGGAAAGCTTTAAAAGAATACATGGAGGTGAATAAAAGTATAGTAAGAATGCAAGCCCCGTCGACCCAACACTGGAATAGTATGGCAATTGGAAGAAGTAATTTTCACCTATCTGCAACAGTAAATTCAATAGATAAATCGATTAGCATTTGGCTAAATATAGGTGGAGAAGATGCTAAAAGCAATTTTGACAAATTAAAAGAACTAGCGTTTTCTGGGTCACTTACAGAAATTTCAAAAGATCTTATTTGGGATAGAATGGACGATAAAAAAGTGAGCACTGTCAAATTAAAAACACATGGTGATTTTACAAACCAAAAAGAATGGGGAGTGCAATTTCAATGGTTTAAAAATAACTTAGAATCATTTACTAAGTATTTTAAACCAATCATTGCCAAATTATAATTAAATGGATTTTAAAGATAAACCTAAAATAGTCAATACTTAATCTGACAGTTAGGATTAGCTTTTACATCTCATTTTCAATAGGCAATTAATTTTATCTAATATCAATTTGATATCTTCTGATATTATCTTTTAAATAACGCCAGCCATAACCAACTACTTTGTTGTTATATAATACAATTGGAGTCAAATCATCATCTACAACTACACTAGCATTTTTCTTTGTATCAGTCCAAAAAAATAATATTTCGTATGATTTCCCTGATTCTTCCATTGTTTCACTTCTATATGGGCTATTAATATATACCCAACCAACTGGACTTGCAACTTTAACTGTAGATGTTCCCATTATATTCAATACCTCACTTTTACTAATACCTAGACTAATATTATTCAGCTTTGATCTATTTTCAGCTTGAACCATCATTAATGAAGGTGCACAACCAAAAAGTAAAGTAGAAAATATAAATACTGAAAGCTTCTTTTTCATATCTAATGTATGTTTTAAGATTCAAGTTATAATAATTTTTCGAGATATGTCATTAACTCGTAAATATTTCGAAATTTTATATTCTCATCAAATTTGGATCTACTAGTTACATGTTTTGAGATTACATCAATTTCACTTTGATTAAATACACGCTCATTAAAACCATGCATTAGTTTAAGTGATGTGTGATATACTTTATCTGGTGTTCTAAAAGTAAGCAAGTAGTGGTTTTCAAGTTGTAATAAGTTTACTTCTATGCCTTCAATTATTAAATTATTTACATTAAACATTATCTAATTTAATAAATTATATGTTACATTTATTACGATTGTGATTAAAATAATATTTAGGTTAATGAATGTGTGTTATACCTAGCATACACAAAATTTCAATTCAATATAGTTTCCTTTAAATTGAATAGAATATGTAGCATTAGATGGCTATAATCCAGATTAATCAATTTTTTTTGACCAATATTTTAAGACCCGTTTTCGTGTGTCTGCTTGATTACTCCCCACCAACCCCCACTCTACCTTGGCTCCCGCCACACGCCCCCATGCCAACAATACCCGAAGATTTAATTCTAGATTTAGAAAGATAGTTCCCTGGTGAATTCAAAGCAACATGAATAAGCAAGTACAACTACTCATCTGCTCTTATCATTAAGAACTACTCATCTGCTCCCTCACTTAAATATAGCCCCAATAGAATTTCATAATGTGTGCACGCATTTAATTCTAGGTACAATGGATGTGGGGGCCAATTAATCACAATTAAAAAATTAAAAAAAATGGTAACAATTTCAAATTATGCCATCCGTAAAAGAAAGGATGGCACTGAATTTATTTCTCTAGAATTAACAGGAAATGTTGAATTAATCCAATCAAACAACACAGGCAAATTTTACGCAAGTGTGCGTAAATGTTCAATCCCATCAACATTTGGGAAAGAGGTTGCAGAAAGCCTTTTAGGGTCGAAAATTCCAGGATCAATTGTCAAGGTGCTAGTTGATCCATACGAATTTAAAAACCCACGTACGGGCGAAGTAATGCAATTACAACATTCTTATGCGTATCAAGCAGAAGGTAGCAACGAGGTTATTGGTCATACTCGTGTAAGCCAGATGGAAATGGCTTAATAATTCATCAATATTGATGGTGCTGTCAGAAAATTTAGTAGATCAAAAATTATATTAACCGCTACAAAATTCTGAAACAACACTGTCTTTATTGTGGTTAGTAAAGAGGACTGGATAGCTACGGCTGTCTGGTCCTTTATTTTGATTAAACTTTTAAAATTTAAACTTTATGCATTTAGAAAAAGCATCGCGTAAAAAAGCGTCAATTAAAATGGCATTACAAGGACCTAGTGGTTGTGGAAAAACGTTTAGTTCCTTATTGCTGTCATTTGGCCTATGCAACGATTGGGCTAAAATTGCTGTTATTGATAGTGAAAATCATAGCTCTGAATTATATGCCCATTTAGGAAACTATAATGTATTACAACTAACTGCACCATATACACCAGAAAAGTACATTCAAGCAATTGAGACATGTGAAAAACTAGGAATGCAAGTAATTATAATAGATAGTATTTCTCATGAATGGGAATTCATCCTTGAGGCCCACGCCTCATTGTCTGGCAATAGCTTTACCAACTGGCAGAAGATTGGCCTAAGACACAAAGCTTTTATACAAGCAATACTTGGATCTAGATCTCATATTATAGCCACGATTAGAACTAAGCAAGACTATGTTATAAACGAACGTAATGGCAAAATGGTCCCTGAAAAAGTAGGTCTTAAAGCGGTTCAAAGGGAAGGACTAGATTACGAGTTTACTTTAGTCTTTGATCTGAATATAAAAAACAACGCTATTGCTACAAAGGACAGGACTGGTTTATTCTCAGAAAAACATGAAAATAAAATTTCTATTGAAACTGGCAAATCAATCTATAATTGGTGCAACAGTGGAGTTGATATAAAAACAGACGACATATCAAATCGAATAAACAACTGTAAAAGTGTTGGAGAATTATTAACTCTATATAATGATTTTCCGCAGTTTAATGAAGTACTAAAAAAGGAATTTGAACAGAGAAAAAGAGAAATTTTAATACACAAAGAAGTATGATTACTTATCCAATAGTTCATTTATATAATCATAAAGCTCAATGCCTGATTTAGATTTAGACAACACCAAATCAGCCCCTGCATCAATTATGGAATCACATATTGAATTACTTGCATGCATAGTCAAAGCCATAATTTTTGAATTTACTCCACTCCCTTTTATTATTTTGATAGCTTCAATGCCATTCATTATTGGCATATCTATATCCGTAATAATAAAATCTGGAGGATTTGAAATTACATGTTCAACTAATTCAGCTCCATTAGATACAGATGCTGTAACTAAATAATTATGATTACTATTTAATAGTGTTTCTAAACTATCCCTAAGCATTGGATGATCCTCAGCAATAATTATTTTAATTTTTCGTCTCATTCATGCAAATCTAATAATATAGATTACTTGCATATTCAGTATAAATACTTAATTATCATCAATGCCCGGCTTAATAGCTGGGCATTTTAATAAAAATAACATGACACATTCAAACTCTATTAGCGAAATCGAGCTTGTTTACAAGCCTAGTATTTCTGACAAGCCAATAATTAATTGTTCATTAGATGCATATAATGTATTTATGGACTTTTATCCAAAAGACACTGTGCACCTACAGGAGCATTTCTTTGTAGCATTTTTAAACCGATTTAATCGAGTATTAGGCGTTTTACATCTATCCTCTGGTGGTATAACAGGAACTGTAGCAGATATAAGACTCATCTTTGGCACAGCATTAAAAGCTGCTGCATCAGGAATTATTATAAGTCACAATCACCCAAGCGGCAATCTAAAAATATCAGAGCGAGACAAAATTGTAACCACCAAAATACGGGATGCAGGAGATTTACTGGACATAAAATTATTAGACCACTTAATTGTTGGTCATGAAGGACAATTTTTAAGCTTCTCTGATGAAGGTTTGTAATAAATTAAAATTTAAACAAATGAAAAACAGTAGAATTGTCTATTATGACTCTTTTAGCATTGCAGTGATTAATCCAAGTGGGAAAATGAGACGATTATATTGCCCATTTTTGGTCAAATGTATATACACAACTGATGAAATAAAAGAAAATAGTAGCGTGTATGTAGATCAGGTATTTAAGGACCCAGATGATAAACTATCATATATGATCGGTGGAAACCTTTATGCCTATTCAAACTTTAGAATTTCGATAAATTTCTAACCAACAAGTTCTGCTAATGTGATGTCTAATCCCTTAGCTAAAGCAATTAGGGTGGTTAAAGTGGGGTTGATCTTCCCTTTTTCCACCCTATGAACTTGACTAAGCTCAATATCTGCCTCAAAAGCAAGCTGCTCAAGTGTCAGACCTTTATTAGTTCGCAGGTTTTTCAGTTTCTCCCCAAATTGATCTAGAGTCTCTTGATTTCTTAGGTTATTCATTCCCCCCAAAATGACACTAATCACAAAATATTTCTTAGGCATGTATGCCTAATTTGTAAAATATAAATTAATTTTAATTCGTAAAAATCAAAGAAAAAATGAAAGAACTATTTCTTAATTGACTTAAAATAAATATATGTTAATAAAAAATATTAAAATTCAGATAATCTTACTAATTATATTCATCTCAAATTTGAATGGTCAAACATTACAAGTTGATTATTTAAATGCTACTATAAATTCAACCCAGTACACATTTTTAGGTATAAGATATGAACACGAAGAAATCACATTTAAACCAGACTATGAATTACTAAAAACTGCTTTACAAAAAAAACAAGCAAGATATGATGCGGGTTTAGATTTGGTTTTAAAAGAATATAATAAGGCAATTCGAATGGAGTTAATAAATAAACAAAACTTAAATGTTTTAAAAGAGTTTAAGTCTAATCTTGAAAATTTCAAATATAAATTTGCAGGATGGGATTTCTCATTACCACAAAATGTTAATTCTGTGCTTGAATATATAACGCAAATTTATAAAAACGAAGGGATCAGAAACGAAATAATAGTTTTACAAAAACTAAATAGCAAAACAAAAAAGTATCAAAATAGTATTGACTTTTTTACCAAGAAAGAAATTTTAGATGTAATAAACAGACTTTCAAATTGTAATGTTTCTGAAATAATAAATATAGAAAACCAAATTGAAAAAATAGGAAAATCATATCAAGATTTTTCAAATGAAGAAACTAAAAAAAATAAAAGCAATTACTGGAATTCAATAAGAGATATATATAATAAATTCAGATTTATACCTGAAAAAGTGCCTGATGGATGGCACAAAGTAATTACTAAATTAAGTGGCAATGAAAATCTGGACGAATTAGATGAGTTTTCAGAATTTAAAGAACACGAATCTGTTTATGTTAAAAATAATAAAATCATTCAAATTGCAGATTCAGTTGGAGATATATATTCAGGTTCAATTGTTGAGTTTCCTGAATTAATTAATACAAATACTAGAATGACTTCAACTAATTTTATTGAAACAGAATATAGTATTAAAAAAGGTATTGGCAGAACTGATGAAGATATTTTATATATAGAAAATGATGGCAGAAGACATTTATATAGTGAAGATGCGTTCAAAGAATGGGAAGAACTATTTGGCGAAAAATCTAACCATAAAATAAAAATTAATAAATCTTTTTACTTCATAGATTATATTTCAAAGTATAACACAGCACAGTTGAAAATAGACGAATTAAAACATTTTTTTAAGCCAAAAAATAAAAAAATAGTTGACGGATGGCAAAATGCATATGCAACAAATGAGATTGATTTTTGTGAAATCAGGAGTGTATTAATTAAAAATGGGAAAATCATAAAGTATAAAGTTCCAGCAGGTAATGAGTATGCGATTGAAACGGGAGGTGTAATTTTAAATGATAAATCAAATATCTCTTATATTGTGACTTCAAAAGAAGGCAAGGAAATTAAACGCCTTTTAAACATATACATTCAATAAATATACTCTCGCTGTATCATAATCTTAATTTCAAAATAGTATTTATGCCTAATATGTTCTTCTAATTTATATTTTGCTACACTATTTTTTTTCATTTTAATGATGATACAAATGGAACCTTTTGATAAAATACATTAAGATTAGAAAAGTTTGCCTTTAAGTCAGTCCTAAAAAATAATCTTTTTATCTAGATGTAAGTACTATCAAATTACATAGAATTGATTCATTGAGAGACAAAGAAAAAAAACTTACTTCATCTATACTTAATAAGCTCTAATTAAAACAAAGTGATTTCAAATAATTATTTTACTACTACGCTCATATTATCTGCATTATTAATTATAGTTAAATACGGATTAAAGACATTGCAATCCAAAAATAAAAATTTTGAAAATACAGATAATACATTAAAAAAGTACAGTGGAATTAACAGAAGGAATTTTAAAATAGAAATCGACCCAACCCACGTACACGCTGATTTAGATTCAAATAATCAACATGAGCCGGCAATAAACTATATTGACAATTGCTACTATATTGTACTGGAAGATTCACGCGAATTGTATGAAACATTTCCACCAGAGCTTCCTTTTATAGATGGAGACTTAGCAAAAAGAAAAGCGGATGCTACAGAATGGTTTTATAGAAGAAAAAAAATATTACAAACGAAGCGTTTATATAAAGGAGACTATGTTAATCACGACTACCCACCCTATAAAATAGAACTGTATCTTGTAGATGTGAAAAACAATATAAAAAATGAATATTTAATTATTGATCAGTTTGGCAAAGAAATAACAGAAAACGCACTTATTGAGGCGTCCTTATTGAAAGACAATTAATTAAATTTATATAATGGCGATGGTGGCGGTGGCGACGACCACCGCACAACTCATCGCAAAATGCTTAATTTTGACTCGTCGCCATCGCCATGGTCGCCATAGATGTTTTTCTAAATAAACCAGGTTTAACACGCTCCAAAAAACCGGCACTAACAAATTCTAATAACCACCTTGAAACAGTACGATCAGAGATTGCCAAAAGAGGCAGCAATGACCTAGTGTCTTCCGTTGTAAATTCAGCCGGCAAAGACTTCAAAAATTGAATCTTTTTCCCTACCACAGCGGACTCATCCTTTTCGCCAGGAAGTGTCTTAAATAGCTTTAAACTGCAAAATAGGCTATATTCAATTAGCCACAGAGCATTGCCAAAATCCTCATCTGTACAATAAACAATTGACTGATCAGATTTTTGATTATATACCCTAAACATGGTAAAAATTGTTGCAAGCCGGAATGTCATTAATGCATGCCTCTTAGGTAATGAAACAGCAGATTCACTAGTAAAATGATACGCATGCATTAAATTGTACTTTCCAAAATCTTGAATGGCATCCCACTGCTTCTGTGAAAATTTAATTTCAATATTTCTAGACTTGAAATATTTCCAAATTTCAAAATATTCAATTGATAGCGTATTAAATTGCTCATCTAGAACTGGACAATCTTCACATGGCTGCGTGTTTTTCCAAAGTAACTCTGCATCACCAACTAAAAATAAAAATCTAGACACTAAGCCATCCGCGTTTGAATGTAGAATTTTTCTAACTTGGTTAAGTGTACCAGTCAGAACGATTGACAATTTCGGGTTATTTGCAATTTGAATTTCACTGTCTTTTTTTATCATCTTTGAAATAGGTTCATGATGAAAAGCTTGTCTAAAAATACTAGAGTTCATACTTCCGAATTCGCCAGATGCCGAAATTCCAATAGAATCCATTTCAGTTTCAAATAAAGTTAATATCTCTTCCCCACCAATATCTGAAAGCATTTCAATTAGTTTAGCTGAACTAGTATTTCCTGGTGCGAGCACAGGTTTTAATTTTGGCCTCTCTGGTGGTATACCAGTAGGATTCTTCCTATACAGCCTTAACTCTTCCTTATAAATACTTATTTTTTGATTAAACTCATCAAGTATAGACTCGTTAATTTTATTCAACAAGGATCTAGACAAAGCTGCAGATCCTTTCCCTGCAGACGCAGGAAAAACTGCCATAAGATATAATGCAGGTGAATTGCGTTTCCTGTCATAATTAAACCAAACATTTGGGAACAGGCTCCCTGAAACAATAGAACTCGTAAAAAGTGTAATTGATTTTTCGACAAATGAATTTGTAATTACACCACGACTAATTTGTGATGGTACAGTACTAATTACTTTATCGAGTTGTTGCTCCACATCTGCTTTTTCATTAAAATCAAAATGACTGGAACTATCCGTTTTATAAAACCTTTGCCAGTTTAATGTACTTGGTGGTAGAACATTGTTAGTCGATTCATCTATTTTAGATGCTTCTTCTTTAATCATAACCGTATTATTTTAGAGTGTTTAAAAAAATCATTAATCCTTTGATCTACAATAATGTCATCTTGTCTTATTGGCCTTGCAAGCGAAAGGCCTTCATAAGATTTTAGCCTAGATAATGCAACATAAAGTTGTCCTGCTGCAAACGCACCTCTTCCTAAATCAATATGTGCCTTATCGTAAGTTGCACCTTGTGATTTGTGAATAGAAATTCCCCATGCTAACTTGATCGGGTATTGTTTAATAGTTCCTATTACTTTTTGTTCATTTCGCTGATAAAAAATTGAAAAAGTACTTTCTGTTTTTTGCCATACTTCTTTCTGGATTTCAACATCATTACCAGTGTCTAGCTCTACAGTAATTGGTCCGTCTAAATCAATATCCTTTACAACTCCGATACTTCCATTTACATATGAGCCATTCATAGAATTTCTAGTTAATACAACTCTGGCTCCTATTTTTATAAATAGATCCTTGTCAACAATAAAATCATTTACACCAATTTTTCCTTCCACCTCTGCGGTGATTTGATATAAATTATCTTTAATTTCAGATAGCTTCTGTTTATTTAAATTAAAAATAGATTCATTATAAGGAGCTAATGTAACGGCGTCAGAAGGTGCGGATTTGACTACTTTTAAATTAAGATAATCAAGATGAGCAATAGTTGCTTCACCTAATCTAACTGAATTCAAAGCATCAATAAATTTAATATCATTTTGCCTATAAACTTTTGTCAACTCAATCGTTGAAAAACTCACTTCTTTTAAAACTTTAGCACTGAAAAAGAAAGGGGTATCATATTCGTCAGGCAAAATACTGGACGAAGTCACCACTGGCGGTAATTGATAAAGATCCCCAACTAATAAAAGCCTTTTGCCAGCAAATGGTACTTGACTATTGCAATTAAGCCTCAAAGCAAAATCAATAAAATCAAGCTTATCTGGACGTAACATAGATACCTCATCAATCAAAATTAAATCCGCATTCTTTACAGCTTCTCGTTTTTCATAACGACGAATTACTTCAATGTCATGCAAAGGGTTTGTAACGCGTGGCGGTATTTGCAATGCAGACTCTATTGTACTACCACCAAGCAACAAGGCCGCTGCACCTGTTGTAGCAAGCTTAATAATACTCTTATCGGAATCTTCCACAAACTTCTTTAATAGAGTAGTTTTACCAACTCCGGCACCACCTGTCAAAAAAACAACTGACGATGGCTCTTTTAATTGCTCATTAAGCATTTTTATCAAATCAACATTTGACATATTAATAGATTAAATTATGGGGTAGCATATTTCTACCCCATGGTTTTACAATTCAACTACACCTGATGAACTTGATGCACTATCTAGCAATAGTACGGTTGGGTTATCAGGTACAATTATTTCAACCCCCGATTCATTTAAAAAATCTACTAGGATCTCTAGGAACTTTTCGGAATGAATTATATGATAATCATCAAGATAACATGGTGGCCCCTCACCTTCTTTAAAATTTCGGACTAGAATGTAACGATGTATGCGATTACCACCAATACACTCGCATTCATATAGAGCAACATATCCAAAGGATATGAGCCGCTCCCTAAGCATTTCTGCTTTTAACAAATTTTTCATTCTTATATGTTTAAGTTTTCTATTTAATACCAAGTATTGGCATTATCAAATTGCTAAGCACTTATCATTTCAACTACAGCGGCTTAGCCAAATAACTGTAGCCCGATTCTATAATTCCTTAACTATCTTTTGTAGTAAGGATTTTTGTAAAACCCTCGATAATAACCTCCACCGGGTTTTTGCATTGGGATCCAAAAATGGCCGGTTAACTTGCATCGAAACATAATTTGGCATCCTACTAAAGGGACAATTTCAATTTGCTCACATCTAATTTTATTTAACATATAATTGCTAAATAGTTGTTTGTACTTTTCCATACGTTCTTTTTTAAAATGTTCCATTTTTTACTTTTTGGTTTTCTAAAAATTCATCAATTTGCTGTTGAGTATAACGCACTAGACGTCCTACCTTGACAAAGGCGATCAACCCTTTGTCACGAAGGTTTTGAAGAGTCCGTGTTGTGCATTTTAACTGTGCAGCTACTTCATGTGTTGTAAATAAATCCATGCTAATTCGTTTTAAGAAACCAAAATTAGATGCCGCATGGAGGCATAACAATTTTAATGCAAAATCTGAGGGGGTAACTGAGGGGGTGAAGTCTAACTTAAACTTAAAATAGCATTGTCAATATCAGACTTAATTGCACCACATTGTGTTGGCTTATTGTTTCTAAATTGAATGTAAGAAACAGGAGTATACGTATTGGACTTAGTAGTTGAACTTACTAACACCATAGAATCGGTTAAAAACCTTGCATTGATCTTTTTTGGTGCTTTAATAACCGAAGTCTTATCACCTATTGTTAGATGCAACTGAGTGATAAAATATTTCAAGCAGGAAATACTTAAATTAACTTCCAGTCTTCTGAATTTATGAGCCCCACCAAACACATTTTCAATATTAGTAATATTGCAAGATCTTGTTGTCATAAATCCACCTAATTCAATAGAAAATTTTTGCAATTTACTTTGCATAATTTTTGATGGATCGAAACGATAATTACTATTTAACCTATATGGATTAATACCACTAACAATGGGGGGCTTTTTTAACTGATAAGAACTAACAAACGTATTTACTTTATTAACAAAGTTCATCCTCTTCTCTTTAGATGATAAACATTGATCATAAAACTCAAGATCGCTTAGCTCAGAAAATGGGAACAAATGAAAATCTGTTACTTGAATTTCTCTCTCATAATTGACAATGAAGCTTAGACTATGAAAAAAATTAAACACAAAATTATATTCAAGCTCATCATCATTTGTTGGCGACTTTAGGTAACTAACTAAACCATTATCATCATTTAATGTCTCCAACATCCCCAATACAACTTTTTCAAAAAGGCTTAGACTATGATCATCAATTTCTGGTGCAATAACACTTTTATGATCATTTGCAAATACATATCCAAAGGCATTAACTTCCCCCTTCTCCTTCTTTTCTATAAAAGAAACAGGGAAATATTTATCATATATTTTGGAACAATCAATCATATATCATTAAAATAAAGCAGCTACTTTGTCAAGATCTTCTGAAACAATCTTAGCATAGGTCTGTGTTTGTTTTACAGAAGCATGCGTTAACAATGTTGAAACTTGATATAAATCTACGCCTTTTCTTAATGCAGATGTTGCCCAGCTATGGCGAGATATGTGCGAACGAAGTGGCTTCTTAATTTCAGCCTTTTTAGCAATTTCCTTTAAATATTTATTGTAAGTTACGGTTGCAGCTGCAAGTAATTTATCTAATGCTATTGGATCCTTGATATCAAAACCTATAGGGACCATATTGAATATATATGGATTATCTCCATTATTTGCTCTATACCAATCTAATATATCAATTGCTTTCTGAGGAAGTTTTACGTCTAATTGATGATTTGTCTTCTTAGTAGTTAGTTTAATCCTATCATTCGACAACTGACTCTCATTTAGAAGTATTAAATCACTAATTCGAATACCATACGCACAACTAGCAAATATAAAAAGCTTTCTAGCTGCTTCTAATTTAGGAAATCCGTCAAGATTAACTAATTCTATTTTTTGTAATTCTTCATCAGTTAAAAATTCAATCTCAGGAACCGTTTGCTTTATTTTTATCTTATCGAACGGACTACCTGGGTTTTGTATATAATCTAACCTGTAAGCCTCCTTGTATATCATTTTAAGTATTTTAAAATCACGATGCCGTGTATTGGAGCTATTCTCATGTACTGTCTGAAGATGAAGATCATACTTGTTAAGCATTTGTACTGTAATCTCAGACAGGGGTATCTCATTGCGTTTTAAAAAGGTCCGAAATTTCTCAACTACCGAGTGCCTTATAGCATGAGTTGAAATCTGCCCGTTAGCCTTATTTCGCTCTAGCAATTGCTCTGCTAACTCAAAAAAACCGGGGCAGTCTTGGCCCTTAATTACACTTGCAATGCCCTTTATAGTAATCCTAGAATCATCTATTTCACTTTTGAGCATTTGGTCCTGTATCTGATTAAACTTCTTCATCAAAAGCGAATTTGCTCTCGCAGAATTTGGATAACCTGACTTAATTCTTCTGTTTTTAGTATCCCAATATTTTGTTGGAATTGTTAACCCAGATGCAATATATGTTGATCTGCGGTTCTTTGTCATCCGAAAATGAATCGGTGCTTCGTTCCTTGTATTGATCTTATCAGTTCTTATTGATATCGTTAGAGTCCCCATGTTGTCCACTGTTTTCTTGAAATACAAAAGTACTGATTTTATTGACTTTTTTGTGGACAACGGGGACAACATTCAGTACATTTTGATTCATTTTCATTCTTTATGCTTCAGAATGTATTTTATTAAACTATTGTATTACAATGTTTTATGGTGAATAACAGTGAACACAAATGAAAATATAAACGAGCCAGCGGGATCACAAACTAGCTAGTAAATAGCAATAAAAACTCCGAAATCATAACGAAATCGGAGTTTTTTTATGTGCTTATGGCACGCTTTTGTAGTCTTTTGTACTGTTTTCTGTGGCTCGTTTTAATACTTTGAACTAATTAATATTTAATTATATAGTTCAAAGCCATGAAAGGATTCATAACACTAAATGCTGTACTACTCCCTGAACTATTGATACTTATCCCAGTCGTACTTGAATTTATATTACTCCAAGTCCTACTACCAGCACCGTCTGCTGAAAAACCAGGTGGGTTACCACCACTATTATTGAAATCATCATTTATAGTATTTTGTGAATGTGTGTGACCAGGATCTGTAATGGTGTGTGTATGACTAGGCATTTCGGCAATTGATAATGTTTTAGATTCAATACCGCCTGTACTTGCTAATGTTCTATTTGTTAAACCAGAACCTTGTCCAACACCTACAATCATTTTTGATCTTAAATCAGGCACAGCAAATGTTGTGCTCCCATCTCCAGATCCATACGTCGTCCCAATGATTGCAAATAATGCAGCATATGTAGTTCTACTTACTGTGGCACCATTACACAATAAATAACCTGTTGGTGCAGTACTTCCTGCAAATGCAGTAATTACACCGGGAGGTGGAACGGGATTCCATGATGCTGCGCCAGTTCCATTGGTAGTAAGCGCTTGTCCATTAGTTCCTGTTGCAGTAGGATATGTATTACCTCCAGCTGTTAATACTCCTGAAACTTTAGTATCTCCTGTAACATCTAATATTGCAGTGGGTGCGTTATTACCAATTCCAACATTCCCTGTTGTATTAAAAGTATTCGTTCCAGAAAGTGTCCAAGGATTTATAATTGCAGAAGATCCAATTTGCTGAATACTAGCCCACGTACTTGAATAATTACTTGCAACTGCCGATGAAGGTGAATATGCAGTGACTCCGCCAGAAACAGAAATTACTCTTAAGTAAACTGTTGTGTTAGAAGTAGGTGTATAATATACAACAGCCTTATCCTGCATACCGTCAGTTACAGTCCCTCCTGATTTTGAAATAGCACCAATACTTCCTCCAGAAAGCAATGTGTTTGTATTATCAACCCATGCATAATATGCATATCCACCTGATGATCCTCCCAACGCAGCTTCCAACTTATAAGTTTTATTGGCAACTAAATTAAATCCGCCACTAATTAAAGTTATCCCAGTCCCAGTTATTGTATTAAAAACAATATTACCAGCATTAGATAAAGACTGTGTTGTAGATAAATTTGCCATTGCATAATCAACACTCTGCCCAGTAACTGGCGAGTTACCAGATATTACCTGTACTTCAAACCAAGGATAAGAACCACTTGCAGTGAAATCAGCAAGTCCTCCAACGGTTACTGAACCACTGCTTAAAGAACTTAGCAATCTAAATGATAATACCGTAGAGACAGAAGGAGTAATGATCACCTCCGCTAGACCACCAAAAGCACCTGCACCTGATGCTCCATCGGTTGGGGAATAAGCATTTGACGCACTACCAATATAGGACGAAGATGTTTCATTATACCACATGAATGCTGGCCTATTACCTGTAAAATTTGGAACAGCTGCTATAAGTCTATAGGTATTTCCTGGCCTTAATGTTATTTTTCCATCAGATGTACTTAGTGATATATCTGATCCAGCAGTATTATCTACAGCAGAAAAACTTACAATTCCGCCCACAGCTATGGATGCTTGTGATGCGGTCCTTGATCCTCTTAAAAAAGAAGCTGCAAAACTGCCACTACCTCCTGCAGTTGCAATAGTAGCCCAGGCATTCCCATTCCAATAATAATATCCAGCAGCTAGACCGGCATCTCCTTTACAATAAACTAATAACCCTGTTGCTGGGGATGGTATAGTAGATTGATCTGTAACACCGCTTAATGATACCCTTGGCGGCAAGAAGCCTTTATTATCTGAGTACACATCCAACTTAGCAGATGCATTGGGCGTAGTTGTACCTATACCCGTTTGTGCAATTACTTGAATTGAAAACAATAATCCAGCAATAAATAAAAAATGTCTTTTCATACTATACTATTGAAAGCATTACGAAGATAATTAATATTTAGCTTACTGTTTCCTCCTACCCTTTTTGACAGGGAATTACATTAAAAAGCATATATTTAATCTTGAAGCAAAGAGGTTTTAGGCATCGGTCAATGCGAGAACAACAATCCCTAATACATCACCCCCAATCTCATTGAAGAGAAGCCATTATTTGCAGTTGGCGTTACTTTTATATATCTAGCATAAACAGGTGCACTAAAATAATTATACACTTTCGTATTTTGATCCGTGTTCATGTTATACGTGTTAATCAAAGTCCAAGTGGATCCATCTATACTATATTCAACTTTAGCCTGTGTAACCCATTGTGCTTGATTAGCTCTACCTTGAGAAACTATCCCTTTTACATATCTAGTGTTCTCTAGTTTAATGTAAACATAATCTGTCAAACCATTAGAAAGGGGTGACCATGCTTGCTGTGAATCAATCCACGGTGTATAGCAACCAGAAGTTCCATCCCAATAACCAAATGCATTGTTATTATATACACTAGTAGCATACCAATAAGAAGCATCGGTGGGAGAAAACATAAGTCCATATCTATTTTTTTCGGCGTTGAAATTGGAAAGCATTTCAGTAGCGGAAAGCGCCCTATTGTAAATATTTGCTGCACTTATATAACCAATCAAGCCAAGTGCTCCGGTTCTTGGATCCCCTAAAAAATAATTGGAATTGGTATTGTAAGTTCTTGAAACACCACTAATAGCTGGCCCATCGGGCAAGCCATTTATATAAAATTGCAAGTTTCCTCCATTGGTAAGTGTAAAGCCTAAATTATACCAATTGTATTTAGTTATAATGGTGGTTCCATACATATCATTATTCCCTGTAGTGTACAAGTTTTGATAAAAATTAGTTCCATTGTATTTCACACAATAATGCATATCTGGCGTTCCTCCTGCTGCACCTAAAAACCATTTTGTCATAAAAATATTCCATACATAGGTACTAGCAGGACTATTGAAATCCTGAAAATTCACCCAAACATTTACCGTAATATCGCCCGTTGGAAAATTGGTTGGATTGGTTCCGAAATCAACATTGCTGGCATTGGAATTAAAATACAATGCAGAATTTGGCAAACCCTTTACGGTGTCTTTATACACTGCACCGGAAATAGTACCATTTTGATTGTTCACTAAATCATAAGCCTTGGTTCCAGTCAAAGGATAGGTATAAGCATTGTTAAAATCTAATTTGTGAACCAACCCATTATTGATCACATTTACGGAAGACAATTCTTCCACATCCTGATACCAACTACCTGAACTAACTTCAGATGGTTTTTGCCAAAAAACATTTAACGCCTCCCCTACTTGCGTCTCCTGCATCCTCACTCTAAATGGATATTTCAACCCCGCAATTAATGCGACTGTTCCAGTATGTGTTCCAATTGCTGAAGCTCCATGTCCTCCATATTGCGCTACCACAACTTTATTATTAATAACTAATTCGTTTGCATCATCTGACTCAGCTGTAAAGGTATAAGTACCTGTTTCTTTAGGAATAAAATATCCGTTCGCCACCAATGAGAAATAGTCGCCAAATCCACTAAAAGGAGTGACACCTCCAAATGTTGCATTTTGAAGCTGCGTATAATTATTCCAATTCAGTAAATTGTATTGTGTACTTGCAGTGGTATTAATGGTTCCTTTTTCAACCGCCAAACTAGTTGCGCCAAATTTTTGTACGACTCCAGATTTTACATAGGTATTAAAACCTATTGAATCGGCAGGAAATGCAGTGCCAGAAGTGATAGAATATAAATGATAATTGAGCTGCTTATTCCCAACTCCTTTGTTACTTTCTAAAACCGGATAATAATTGGGTAGCAATTGTCCGTATAAGGAGACTGATAAAAAAAGCAACATGCACAACGGGAAACAAAGAATAACTTTTTTCATATTAGTTACTCATTTCTCCTGATACGATATAAACTCCACCAGCAAATAAAATAGTTACAATAGAATACCTGCCAGCTGTTTTAGTAAAACCATTTCTATTATAATAAGTCCCTGAAAAAGTGATCTGCCCAACATCTCCTTGCAAAACCATGCAATTAAATCCTTCAGGTATCCCCGAAGATGGAAGTGTAAGTGTAACACCACTTGTAGCCGTAAATCTTAAAATATTTCCATTATCTGCCAATGCCAATGTTCTTCCTGCAGCTTCGGTACTTATATTTGAAACAAAGCCACTCAGTTTTGAAGTTGCTACATTCCCTCCCGTTAAAGCCCCCGTTGTAGAAACATTCCCAGCGGTGTAAGCAATATCATTTCCAGTTTTTGTCCAATCTGTGTTTATCCTTGTCCAAGCAGGGGATGCAGCAGTGCCCGTATTCACATAAAAACCAATTACGCCATCCGTCTGATAAACAAGTAATCCATTTGCAGGAGAAACAATTACAGCCTTTTGCGTTCCTGTCATTCTAGGAATTAAAAGCCCTTTGTCGGTTGCAGAAATTTCCAATTTTGCAGAAGCATTGGGCGCCGTTGTTCCAATGCCTGTTTGGGCAAATACCTGCGCAGAAAATAAAATGGCAATAAAAACGAATAACTCTTTTTTCATATTTGATTGTAACAAATTTACAATTAATACTTGATAGTTATTAATGCTTCTTATATCGAATCTTCACCTTTGCTACTCCATCACCAATCATATCTAGTTCTTTAGCAGCGGTCTTAGTTAAATCAATAATGCGTCCTTTCACGTAGGGCCCTCGATCATTAACACGCACAATTACCGATTTATTGTTTTTTAAATTAGTGACTTCTACCCTAGTCCCAAATGGTAAAGTTTTATGCGCTGCAGTTTCCTTGCTATGTCTGAAAATTTCACCATTGGCGGTAGTTTTCCCCTCATAATAATCTGAATAATAGGAAGCAACGCCTTTACGGGTTGCATACCCACAGGAAGCACACGTACTAACTATAAAAAGAAATAGAAATAATTTATAATTCATTACTTATTAATTTTGTGCAAGTTTTTCCAATAATTTATATCTTGATTCATTCCTATCTTTTTGTAAAACTGTTTTAACATTGATATTCATAACTGGAACAGGCTTGCTTGTTTTAGTCGGTAACCAATTGGGAACTCCTGCGCCATTTGGATTACCGGTTTTAATAAAATTAGCAAAGTAAGTTTGCATAGTACTTGACACAGTATAATCGTCTTTTGACCAAGCGTAAACCTTATTGTATGGTAAATTACCCATTGCATATTCAATCTCCGCCGAATGCACTGCACCTTTTGGAATTGGTTGCTTTGGAGCGCCATAGCTTTTCTGAACACCACCCGCTAAACCAGGAGTGACGTCTCCCATTTCTGGAACCATTTCTGGTCTTGGTCTTGAATATAAGTATCTGTAGACTGGCTTTCCACCACCAGTCTTTTCCTGCATATCAGACCATCTCCATGTGCTAAAACCAATAAAACGATCACCTGCTAAACTTGTCGCAACATCTTCTACTTCTGCATCATTTGAAACCTTATAAGCAGCTAAAACTTCATCGGCATGATCTCCATATAATTGCCTTACAGCTTTCTCATAATTTTCTTTTGTAAAAGATTGGTTACCCATAATTGCTCGCGCATTCATTTCTTCCGAATTCCAACCAACCAATAAAGGCACATGCGCTTGTTCACCAGCCTTGAAAATTTCAATAGGCGCTTTAGGATAGAAATATCCGTCAACAGTTGACGGGAATCTAAATGGACCAAATTTCATCGAAGCTTCTAGTAATTTTTCTGCAGGTATGTTTCTTAAATCTTGAAGAGAATTCGCATTCACTTGTTTCGCAAATTCAAGCCCATTTTTTTCAGCCTCCACTAATGGAAGTGGCGGCAAAGTACCTAACATGGACCCACTCTCGCCAATCGCACCTGCAATTAAATTTTTTGATAATGGAGAAACCATTTGAGCACTCACCGAAACGGAACCTGCTGACTCGCCAGCAATAGTTACTTTAGAAGGATCCCCGCCAAATGATGCAATATTATCATGAACCCATTGTAAAGCAGCAGCTTGATCTAATAATCCATAATTACCCGACCCATGATAGGGTGCTTCACTTGACAATTCAGGATGTGCAAATGAACCAAATATACCTAAACGATAATTAACAGTAATAGCAACTATACCTCGTTTTGCCATGCTTTCTCCATCATATCTTGCTTCAGATCCATCTCCTGCAACAAAGCCTCCTCCATAAAAATATACTAATACAGGAAGCTTTGCTTTTGTATTTGATGTCCACACATTTAAATACAAACAGTCTTCACTCATACCATTTGATCTAAATCCCATATCACCAAAAATAGGCGCTTGCATGCCTCTAGGTCCAAACTGTTTTGTTGCCAATATTCCTGTCCAATTTTTGACTGACTGTGGCGCTTTCCACCTATTGTCACCAACTGGTGGAGCTGCAAAAGGAATCCCTTTAAAAGCAATTATTCCACTTTGTTCCTTTACCCCTTCAACCTTTCCGTTCTTGGTAAGAACTTGAGGTGCATTTGAATTTTGTGTGTTACCTACAATTGATAGAAAACAACAAATAACTATTAATACCTTCTTCATATTTGCAATCGTTTATGAAATACAATTTAACAAATATTCATGGATACTTGTAAGTAATTTATACTAATGGTATCCAGTTCGAATCTATATGAAAAAGATGTAAATGCTATTTAGTTCGCTTAAATGTGGAATTAATCCTGTGCATCAATGTAACATTCCAGTCAAAATTCAAGCTACCCATTATGTTAATTTGGTATTTTTATATTGTATTTACCATGTCCACTTCCTCTTCTTCCACCAGTTGAACACTTGCTTTTTGTACAATTACTTTTTTGCCTAAAGTATAAATCAAGGACGCAGTTAAGGTACAAAAAGCCATTACGCCTGTCATAGGCAAAGTAGACTCATTGTGTAATACACTTACCATTGCAGACATAAATGCCCCTACACTCATTTGAATGAAACCCATTAAGGCCGATGCATTACCCGCATTATGTCCAAAAGGTGCCATGGATAAGGCTGAAGCATTGGGAAATAAAAACCCTTGGCAACATAAAAATAAAAATACCAGCACGATAGTAGAATACAATTCACTAAACCCAAACAAAGAAGTTGACACCAACACAATACCTATTACTCCTTGAACCGACAAAGTAACTTTAATAATTTGTTCAGATGTATACTTTTTAAGTAGCACACTATTTAATTGGCTTGATCCAATTAATCCAGCAGCCACAATCGCAAATATCCAGCCATAATGTTGCTCTGTGACTTTAAACACTTCCATAAATACATAAGGGGAACCACTAATATAAGCATACAAGCCAGCATAGGCCACTGCACCAGTAAATGTATAAACACCAAATTGAGGATGCTTTATGATTACGGCGAATCCACTTAATATGGATTTAGGCTTTAATGAATAAGTTGTGTCCGGTTTTTTGCTTTCTGGTAATAGGAAATAGATACCTGCTATAATCAATGCAATTACCACAATCAAAATCCAAAATATATACCTCCATCCAAAGTTGGCAGAAATAAAACCTCCTAAAGTGGGCGCTATTATAGGTGAAACTGCCACTACCAACATTAAAGTGGAAAATACTTTGGCATTATCTTTTACTTCAAATAAATCTCTAACCATAGCTCTGGATGCAACCATACCAACACATCCTCCCAATGCTTGTAAAAACCTAAAGCATATTAAAGTCTCCACCGAAGTGGCCATAGCACAGGCCAATGAAGAAATTGCATATACACTTAAGCCAAAATACAAAGGTGTTTTACGACCAAATCTTTCTAATAATGGACCATATAATAATTGCCCCACTGAAATGCCCACAAAAAAAGAAGACAATGATAGCATTACGGTGGATACCGAAGTATGTAAGCCTTTTGCAATACTTGGAAAGGCAGGCAAATACATGTCAATGGACAATGGGCCAATTGCAGATAATAAGCCTAAAATAAGTATCAGAAAAAAAGGAGAACTGGATTTAGTTTGATTCATCCAGCAAAGATAAGTTTATTTAGCAGCTAATTTAAAACTCACGGTTTTTGTATTGGTAGCAGTGCCTTTTGAAGTTACTACGACTGTAGCAGTACTTAAAACCCCAGGTGTTAATCCAGTAATGGCAATAGTATTATCAGCTGTAACACTACTTATTGAATTGGTAAACACAGTAGAATTATCTGCATCTTTTATAACAGTAACACTTACATTCACACCCGCCGTAGGCAAAGTAGAACTTACTTTAACAACAATTGGCTGTGAGGTTCCAACTACTCCTAATATATTACCAGCACCTGGATCTACATTCACCGAAAAGGCAACTGCTACCTCGGTTGGGGTTGGCGTGGGTGTAGGAGTTGGGGTTGGCCCAGGAGTGTCACCACTCTTAGAGCATGCAACAAGGAAGAACGGGATTACAACTAAAAATAATTTAATATTTCTCATAAATCTATAATTTAACCATTTTGAACTTATAATTTATTTTGTTATCACTTGAACTTACCTTAAAGATATAAATTCCGGTTGAAATATCGCTAAATGTTAACCTTGTTCCAGAATATAAAGCCTGCTTACTTGCAACTTTTACTCCGGTTGAAATATCAAATACTTCTAAATTTAATTTTTGATACCCATTAATTACAAAGTCAAAATTTAAAAAGTCTCCATGTATGTCGTCAAAGAAAGTGGACAGTTTAGTTGTAGAGGTTTTCGTTGTTTAAATGTAGGATTTTTTCTTTTAAAAATAGTTGTTTTCGTCTTTTTAGGGACTGTTGTTTAATGAGTGCTCTTTTCTGTAGGATTTGTTCTTGCCTTCCATAATACACATCTGAAGGGGTGACATTTTGTAGTGATTCA
>CANGIZ010000003.1 GCA_947454025.1 Bacteroidota bacterium
GGATTGAATGTTACTTTCTAATTATTCATCACTACTTATAATATTTTTATATGAAAAATAATTTCAACAACATTTCAAAAATGTTCTTAGCAGTCGGAGCCGCAGTTATTATGTTCGGTTGCTCAAAGTCATTTTTGGATGCGAAACCTTACGGTTCGGTAGTATTGTCTCAGGCTATCAATAGCGAAGACGATATGAACACTGCTGTAAACGGTTTGTACTCTTCTTTAAGAGCCACCGATTTCTACGGACGTACTTATGCTGTAAAAGGCGATTTAATGGCCGACAACGCTTTCTTGTCTAACTCTAACTCAGGTAGATACTTAAGCTTCAACAACTACAACTTTACTAGAACAGATAGTTACGCTTCTGCAGTTTGGATCAATGCATATGCTGCGATCAAAAATGCAAACTTGATTATCAATTCTGGTTTAGATCCAGTGAAAAGTGCAAACGTAAGTCAATTACTTTCTGAGGCGTATGCTATTAGAGGTATGATTTATTTTGACTTAGTAAGAAACTACGCGTTACCTTATACTGCTGCTGATCCTAATTCTACATTAGGTGTGCCAATTGTAACTACATTTGACGCAACTATCAAACCTTCAAGAGCGACTGTTGCTGCTGTGTATACACAAGTATTGGCCGACTTAAACAAGGCATGGTCTTTGGCTAAGAACAACCAAGGTGAAACAATGACTTTTGCTGCTACTAATAAAACAAGAGCGGTTAACTCATCATTCATGAGTAAATATGCAATTGAATTATTATTAGCAAGAGTATATCAAAACAAAGGAGATTGGGCTAGTGCAAAAACAGCTGCTAACGATGTGATCACTAATAGTGGTTTCTCATTAGTAACTGCAGCTAACTTAATTTCATATTGGAAGGGTACCACTCCATTGACAAGCAAAACTGAAACGATGTTTGAAGTTACTTCAGACGCTAACAATAGTGTAGCTGATGGTACTTTGGCTAACTTATACGTTCCAAAACCTACAGGTAGCTATGGTGATATCTTAGCAACAAAAACACACTATGATGCATATACTGCAACTGACGTAAGAAAAGGTTTAATCAGCCCTAGTACACGTTCAGGTCAAGCCGGTACAGCTTATTACATTACTAAATATCCTATTGATGTTATTAACTATGATGACGTTAAAATCATCCGTTTCTCTGAAGCGTATTTGATTTTAGCTGAAGCACAATACAATTTAGGAGACGCTGCTGGTGCCAACACAACTTTAAACAAGTTGGTAGTAAACAGAGATCCTAGTAAAGTATATGCTAGTACTGGAACTCAAGTATTAGCGGATATCTTAAGCGAGCGTGCTAAAGAGTTTGCTTTTGAAGGTTACCGTTTTTGGGATTTGACTCGTTTAAACTACACGTTTAACAAGCCTCAAACTCAAGACGCAAACAATGGTTATACTTACTTGAGCGTTGCTCCAGGTAATATTAACAGAATCTTCCCGATTCCTAACGATGAGATTTTAGTAAATCCAAATATGGTTCAAAACCCTGGATACTAATAGTTCATTTTAGCATATTAAAAAAAGGGCTTCCAGTACGGAGGCCCTTTTTTATTTCTATCCCTATTCAGTTGAATTGAAAAACTTCATTTACATTTAGTATAGCAAATTGAATTGAAAACTTCATTTTGTCTATTAACTTGTATTTATGAAAAATTTCTTTTTACTACTGCTCGTATTCCCGGTTTTTGTAAACGCACAAAATCCAAGTCATTTTACTCCTGCCACTTTTAATGATTCAGGCCGATTGGAGCGCATTCAAAAAGCAATGCCAGTCATTGAAAAAATGTACAAGGACTTTGCTGTTGTAAATCATGTACCTGGCTATGCATATGGAATTGTAGTGGATGGTCAATTATTGTATAAGGGAGCAGCAGGTTATGCAAATTTGGAAGAAAAAATTCCAGCAACAACCAGTTCGATGTTTCGCATTGCATCCATGTCAAAGAGTTTCACGGCATTAGCCATTTTACATTTAAGAGACGCAGGTAAATTAAGATTAGATGATCCAGTAGCCATGTATATTCCAGCTTTAAAAGGACAGGGTTTAACCAAGGATGCACCAGCTATCACCATTCGCCATTTAATGAGTCATAGTGCAGGCTTCCCCGAAGACAACCCTTGGGGAGATCGTCAATTAGCAGATTCGGAAAAAGACTTGAATGATTTAATCAAAGGCCAGCTTTCCTTTTCGAATGTGGCAGGCATTGAATATGAATATAGCAATTTAGGATTTGCGATGCTAGGTTATATTATTCATAAAGTATCAGGCATGACTTATGATGCTTATATCAAAAAAAATATTTTATCGCCCTTAGGTATGAACACGACGACTTATGAATACACAACAATACCTAAAGATAAATTTGCGTTTGGGTATCGATATATTAATGATCAATGGAGAAAAGAAACTCCTTTAAAAGATGGGATTTATGGTGCAATGGGAGGAATGATTACATCGATAGATATGTTTGGAAAATATGTTGCAATGCATGAAGCAGCTTGGCCGGAACGTAATGATAAAGAAACGCTTCCTATCAAAAGAAGTAGCCTTAGAGAGATGCATCAACCTGCACGCTTTATTGCATTGAACCCGAATTACACTTTTCCTAGTGGCAAAAAATTGGCAACGGCAGGCGCCTATACTTATGGGTTAAGATGGATGATAGATGCAGAACATAAAAAAAATATTGGACATAGTGGAGGCTTGCCTGGCTTTGGAAGCAATTGGCAGTTCTTGCCCGACTATGGGGTTGGTGTAATATTATTCGCCAATGTAACTTATGCCCCAACTACAACAATCAATACTGCCGTGCTGGACAGTTTAGTGCATATGGCGGCTTTAAAACCTCGTCTAACAAGCGTTTCACCTATTTTGGCATTACGTCAAAAAGCACTTGCACAAATCATTACGAACTGGGAAAACATACCCGCTATTTTTGCGGAAAATTTCTTTGATGATTATCCAATCGATATGTTAAAGAAGCAGTCTGCTGAAATCTTTTCGAAAGTAGGTAATATGAATACTTTACATACTATGGTTGCTGAAAATCAATTAAGGGGTTATTGTATTATTGATTGTGAAAGCGGGAAACTTAAAATGAGCTTTACCCTTTCACCTGAAAATCCCGCACTCATTCAAGAATATCAATTAACAATAGAATAAGTAAAAATTAATAAACTTATCTTTATGTTCAATTGATAAAATGAAATTGAACTGGAAAGGTGCTTTGCTGTGGAGTAATCAATTCTATGGTATTTGTGCAGTATTATTGGCGATCGAGTCCAATGTATTATTACTGCACGCAATACCGAACGCATTTCTTTTGCTTACAATCCATTTAGTTACAGTGCTTTATTATACACATGCCTACTTACATGAGGAGCAGGATGGAATATATAATGAAAGAAGCAACTGGTACAAGAGGAATCTACGTTATTTAAAACTTAGACAAGTAATTTATACGATTGCCTGCGTTTGGCTACTAATAGTAAAACTAGCTGCTATTCAGTTGTTTTTACATGCACCTTTAACGATTCAACTATTTATTATAGCTTCATTTGCTTTATCGGCAATTTATTATTTACCGAACTATGTTTTTTTTCCTTTTACATCTTTTCGAAATAAAGGCATACTAAAAAGTGCAGCTATTGCTTGGGTTTGGACAGTACTTTGCTGTATGATTCCCTTGTGGTTTTCCATGGAATCCAATTTTTTAAATATACCCTCATCAATTGCTTTTTGGTCGCATTTTATTCAATTGTATTTTTTTATTTTAATCCTGGCAATATTGTTCGACATCAAGGATTTATATCGAGATAAAGAAGCATTTGTAAATACTTTAGTGGTAAAGCATGGAGTTGATTTTACGATTCATAAAATCGTATTGCCATTATTGTTGCTTAGCTTCTTATTCACCTTGCTAGGGCATTATTGGCAAGGAGGCAGCCTTATGCATTTAATCTCAAGATTATTGATACTTGTGCTCGTATATATTGTATCCCGAATTGTAGTTCATCAAAAAGCAATACATATAAACATGTTGCTGATTGATGGTCTTATGATTATTAAGGCAATCTTAAGCATTATGATAGTTTACATGATTCATTAGAAAATTGTTAAAAAGGGTAAGGTCAATTTCAAAACTCATTTCATTAGTAGTAACTTTGTTCTAATCCTTTTTATATGAGAGTATTGTTATTAGAAGACGACGCTACCTTGTCGGCAGAAATAGAAAAATTTTTTAAATCAAAAAATATCGAATGCCAAGCGATTTTAAATGGCGACCTCGCAGCTAAGCAATACAATAAGGATCAACATGACTTGGTGATCCTTGATATTAATGTACCAGGACAATCTGGTATCGAAGTGTGCGCTTCCATTAGAAAAATTGATAAAAAAGTACCGATCCTAATGCTTACTGCTTTTGGTGAAATCGAGGATAAGCTTAAGGCATTCAATACCGGTGCAGATGATTACTTATTAAAGCCCTTTCATTTTGACGAACTTTTTGCACGTGTTAATGCATTGCTTAAAAGAAAAGAAGTTCCTCAGCAAGAAGAAGATATTGTGATAGCAGACCTGGTTATTTCCAATACAGAAATGAGGGTATATCGAGGAGGTGTTGAAATACAACTTACTCCAAAAGAATTTAAATTGCTTTCCATTTTGGCGGCAGCAAATGGCAGAATCGTTTCAAAAAATACAATTAGTGAACAGCTCTGGGATTATCAAATCATAACGAATCAAAATACGATTGAAGTGTATATTAATTCGCTGAGAAAAAAAATTGATAAAAACTACGAAGCAAAATTAATTCATACGAAGGTTGGCTACGGCTATTTTTTAAAAAATGAAAAATGACCTTAAAGTCAAAAATTTCCATATTTGTAACTAGCTTGTTTGTGGTGCTGTATGCAGCTATGGCAGCATTAGTATTAATTTTATTTTCCCAATTTCGAGCCGAAGAATTTCAAGATCGACTAAGACAAAAAGCCACGTCTACTATTGAGTTGTTAATTGAATTAAAACAATCCAATCAGGAAATAATAAAAAACATTGATAAGCAAAAGGCCGATAATTTAATTGATGAAAAAACATTAGTATACAATAATAATCTATCCCTTGTATATTCTAGTTTATACGATACCGCATTGGCTTGGGAAAAACAACAACTCCCTTTTCTACAAAAAAATCATGAATTTTTTCAACGAAGGGATAGTTTAGAAACCTTTGGCATTAAATACAATTACAAAAAAGAAGATTATTATGTAATTGTCTCAGCGAAAGATATTTCTGGTTTTAGAAAATTAAATTATTTAAAATATGTACTATTTTTCTCATTCATCTTATTCGCTTTACTAGCTTGGTTTTCGACAAGGATAATGGTTTCTAAACTATTAAAGCCGTTAGATCATTTTCATAAAAAAATAAAACTCATTAATGAAAATAATTTAGATGAGGTCATCGAAGTGAAATCGGAAAATAATGAAATTGATTTATTGGCTTATGAATTTAATTTAATGTTACAACGAATTGATGCGTCGCTTAAACATCAATCGGAATTTACGGCCAATGCTTCGCACGAATTACGCACTCCTATTTCTAGAATTATAGCACAGATTGAAAATAAAATGAATGAAGGAAGCATTGATGAAACAACAAAGACTTTTCTTCAAAATATATTAGACGATACCAATCAAATTTCAGAGTTAATACATTCATTGTTGATTTTGTCAAAAAACAATACGACCATATCTAATTTAGAGCAATTGAACCGATTAGATGAAATTATATATGATTGCATTTCAAAAATGAATATGCTATATCCCGACTGTAAAGTATATTTTGATATTGTATTAGAGAAGGACACGGATGATATGGTAGAACTTAGAGTAAGTAAAACTTTGTTAGAAATTGTATTTATCAATCTCATTAAGAACGCATATGCATATAGTGACAATAAGGAAGTGCATATAAAGATTTTGCAAAAACAGCATGAATTACAATGCATCATAATGAATACGGGCAATACCATTAGCGAAACAGATCAAAAACGACTCTATGAGCCCTTTATGCGAGGAGAAAATTCCCAGGGTAAGCCTGGCTTTGGAATAGGGCTGCGCATTGTAGAACGTATTTTGAATGTATATAAGGCCAAAATCACGTACACGGCGGTTAATGACAACACAAATGAATTTTTAGTTCAGTTTCCAGTGTAAGAAATTACGAATTTCCTAAACAGTCCCTTATTTATATAATTTAATCTTGGCTTTTCTTATTATTATATAAATTTGCACTTTAATTTGAATCTCATAATAACATATACAGATGGAGCAAGAAAAAAAGCAAAAACAAGCTACAATTAGAAAAGCCGTTATTGGCGTATTATTGGTAGTTGCCCTTTATTTTGGTATCAAGAAAGTGGCATTTTCATTAACACATGAAACAACCGATAACGCACAAATAGAAACTTCGATTGTACCTGTGATTACAAGAATATCAGGTTATGTAAAGAATATTTCTATAAAAGATTACGACTCAGTGAGTCAAAATCAATTGGTAGCTGAATTAGACGACGCAGAATTACAAATGCAATTGGAAGAGCAAAAAGCGGACTTATTGCAATCAAACGCTGATGTTTCTAATGCAAAGGCACAATTAGAAAATGCGATTTTAGCTTTGAAAAATAATAAGGGTGTAATTGATTTAAAAACAATTCGTCAAAAAAAGGCTGCAAGCGACTTACAAAGAGATCAAAATTTATTTAAAGAACAAGCAATTACTAAAAAGCAATTAGACGAAACGGAATATCAATTGTCTGCAGCGAATCAAGAAGCTAATAATGCACAAACAGAATATGCTACAGCAAATAATAGAATTGCAGTTTTAAGAGAGAATGTGAATAGAGCAAATGCATTGATTCAAATGAAGCAGGCAAAAATTAAAGAGACCGAATTAAAACTTTCGTATACTAAAATCACTACACCTGCAACAGGTAAAATTGGTAAGAAAAATATTAGTATTGGCCAATTTGTACAAGCCGGCACTCCAATATTTTCGGTTGTAAACGACAGCAGCTATTGGGTTGTAGCTAATTTTAAAGAAAGCCAATTAGGGTCTTTGTATGAAGGGAAAAAAGTTAAAATTCGTGTAGACGCATTTGATGACTTGGATATACAAGGTACGATTGCAAGTTTAAGTGATGCTACGGGTGCAAAGTTTTCATTATTGCCTCCCGATAATTCTAGCGGTAATTTTATTAAAGTAACACAAAGAATTCCAGTAAAAATTTCAATCGAAAATCAAGCTGCTTTAAAAAGCAAGTTGAGAGCTGGTATGAGTGTATTTATCACCGTTGACAAATAGTTTAATGGCAACTCCTAAGGGAATAGCGAAAGCAATTATTGTAATTACAACCGTATCGGCTGCCATTATGGAGCTTATTGATACGTCGATTGTAAACGTAGCATTAACCGATATTTCGGGTAGTCTCGGCGTTAGTATCGAAGATATTAGCTGGGTGATTACTTCTTATGCGATTGCAAATGTGATTATCATTCCATTAACAGGATTCTTGGCTGAATATTTTGGTCGTAAAAACTACTATATCGTCTCGATGATTATTTTTACGGCAGCCTCCTATTTGTGCGGGCAGTCGGATAGTTTAGTAGAATTAATAATTTGGCGTTTTGTACAAGGTGTCGGTGGCGGAGCCTTATTGTCTACTTCTCAAGCCATTTTATTTGATGCCTTCGAACCCAAGGAACGCCCCATGGCGGCTGGGCTATTTGGTATGGGTATCGTACTTGGACCCACATTAGGACCTACTTTGGGTGGATGGATTATAGAGCATCAAAGTTGGCCTTTGATTTTTATGATCAATATTCCTATTGGTATCATTGCTACTTTCCTGGCTTATACCTTTATTGATAAAAAAGAAGGAGAGGGCAAGTCCAAGAAGGATATTAAAATTGATTATACGGGGATTCTCCTACTCGCGGTGGGAATTGGTTGTTTACAATATGTATTAGAACGTGGAGAATCGGAGGAGTGGTTTACAAGCGAAACCATTCGTTTTTGCTCCATGATTGCTGTTGTGGGACTAGGTATGTTTATATGGTATGAACTAAGCATTAAACAACCCGCAGTGAATTTGAGGGTTTTGGGAAATAGAAACTTGGCATTCACTACCATATTTACATTTGTTGCTGGTTTTGGATTGTTTACTTCGGTATTTGTGTATCCAGTATTGGCTCAACGAATTATGGGATATACTTCCTTTGAAACTGGAATTTCTTTATTGCCTCCTACTTTGGCAGGCGTAATTATGATGCCCATCATTGGTAAGCTAATGAGTAAAGGAGTAACACCTATACCTTTTGTGATTGTAGGATTTACTTTGTTTTCAGTGTATGCATTTTATAGCGCTGCCATGCCACCCGATGCGGGTAAGTGGGATTTTTTCTGGCCACTTTTAATTAGAGCATTTGGTATTTCAATGAGTCAGTTGCCTTTGATTAATCAGGCGGTAGTTGGATTAGAGCCCAAGGATTATGCTTCGGGTATTTCCTTAAATAACATGATTAGACAATTAGGTGGTGCATTTGGTATTGCCATTGCCAACAATTATGTAGCGCAACAATATTTTAAACACAGAACGAATTTAATTGCCAACCTTCCTGCTGACGGAGCACAATGGAAAGAGAGAGTAGGAGCAGTTTCACAAGGTATTGCAGCCAAGACAGGAGACTTTCATGGCGCAACCGAAAGAGCGTATAAAATGATTGATATGTCGGTAGATAGACAAGCTTATTATTTATCTTACCTAGATACATTTAGACTAGTGGGTATTTTCTTTTTAGTAGTGATTCCATTGGTCTTCTTTTTAAGAACAAGAAAAAAATTAGATAAAGCTGCGTTAGAGGCTGCTGCCGAAGCGCATTAAAATAGACACGAAAATGAGAAAGATATTTATAACGGTTGTGGTTGTTGTTGCCTTTTCTAAAATGGCAACTGCTCAAGCGATTGTGAATGGTGAATTAAAATCATTATTACAACAGTCATTAACACACTTTCCAAAAGTGAAGGAAGTAGAACAAACAGTGCAATTAGCAGAGGATAAACTAAAGCTTACGGAGTTAAACAAATACCCTGATATTACTTTAGATGCAAGCTATGCTTATGTACAACCAAAAATTGAAGTGCCATTTGGAGAAAAAGCTTTTCAATTTGCACCAGAGCATAATGTGTCTGGCGCATTAAACGGCACTTACACTTTATTTGATTTTGGAAGATTAAAAGCGAATATCGAAAAAGCTAAACTTGAATTACAGTCTGCGCATCATGTGGCAGCTCAATTGGAAAACAGTTTGTTTGTTCAAGTAAGTCAATTATACTTTCAAATTGTATATGCACAAAAAGCAATTGAAATTCAAAATGAAGTATTAGGCTTGTTAGCTGAAAATAAAGCTGTGATTGATGCCCAATTGAAAAATGGCAATGCCATTCAATTGGATGTATTAACGATTCAATCTAAAATTGACAATGAGGCCAATCGAAAAATTGACTTAGAAACCAACTTAAAAAAATTATTGAATTTATTAAATTACGCAACTGGCGCGAAGAACATTAAGGAAGGACAATTAAGCTTACCTGTAAAGAGCTATACATTAGACGAAGCAATGCAATTAGCAATTAGTAACAATCCTGGTTTAGCAATCGCAAAAGATCGTTTGAATATTGCAAAGTCCGACTTGGCGATTAGCAAATTAGTTGAAAAACCATATGTAGGCATCAAAGCAAGCGTGGGTTCTAAAAACGGATACTTACCTGCAATTAATGACCCAAGATTTAATTATAACGCAGGTATAGGATTCTCGATGCCATTGTTTAATGGAGGTAAAACCAAGCAATTAGTAAAGGTACAAGAGCGTGGTTTGGCATTGAGTGAAACTAATATTGCGGTGTTGTTACACGATACTGAAAAAGATATTCAAGCTTCTTTAATTGACATCAATAGTAGTGAAGCAAGAATAAAAAATGCGGCTACTCAAATTGAGCAAGCCGCATTAGCACAAAAATTAAGTGTTAGTAAATTAAAGAATGGAACTGCAACTCCTTTGGAAATTACCTCAACTAATGCAGATTATCAAAAAGCATTATTGAATAAATTGCAATTTCAATATCAATTATGTAATGCTCAATTAGAACTTGTAAAGTTAATGGGCATTAAATTAATCGACTAGAAATCACCATAAGGCTTTGCTTTCATTAAAATGATATCTGCCTTTGAAACCGTTTTAAGGTATTCGGGTGCGTTAGAAATTTTCTTCCAAAAAGAATCGTCGCCGAATGCTTTCCAATGTGCTTCACGGTCGGCAATATTATTAAAGCTTGTCATGTAAATTAAATTTGGCATTCTTGATCCCGCTATTACTTTAGCGTAAAAAATGGCGTTAAAATTTAGTCTTGCAAAAAGCCCTATTTCTTTTCCCTCGTTAAACATGTGTACTTTTCTTAAATGCATATCCTCTGTTGTGCTCTCGTAACTTCTGAATTCAAAAATTCTTTCATCGGGATTGTTTTTTTTCAAGTTTGAATTTTTTTCAAATTGAGCTTGGCCCTTAAATGCTTTGGATAATACGGTTTCGATTCTAGTATAAGGTAAACTACTATCTGCATTTTCTAAATGTATAATGCTATTAAATCCCATTGGATCAATTTTTTCAATTTGCTGATCGAGGGTTTCTAATTCCTCAATACTTTTTAAGGGTACCCAAACGAATAATTTTTTATCTACTGCAGTGTCATTGTCAATGGGTGTAAACACACCAATTTTTGAAATACCTGCCTCGTGCATATAAGGAATGTAAGTAGATTTTAAAAAAACGTCAATGTGATCGATTTGCTTTTGAGTACTACAATGGTAAATTTTCAATAAATAGTATTCACGTGGAATTGCATTCGCTTGAATTGAAAATGCACTTGTTAGCATAAGGGTAAGGATGCTAAATATGAATAATTTTTTCATTTTGGCTGTGTTTTGAAATTCAAAATTAGGGAATCTGAATTCTAAAGTGAATATTTATTACATTTAAGAAATAATTAAGATGTTATGCAAACAAATCAACGTCATTTAATCCCATTTATACTTGTTACTTGCTTGTTCTTTTTATGGGGGTTTGCCCATAATCTTGACCCTATATTAATCCCGCATTTAAAAAAATCATTCACCCTAACTACCACTCAGTCCACGCTTGTTGACTCTGCAGTTTTTGTGGCCTATTTTTTCATGGCATTACCAGCTGGCTTTATTATGAAAAAATGGGGCTATAAAATGGGTATCATTGCCGGTTTGGTATTGTTCGCAATGGGTGCTTTCTTATTTGTTCCAGCAGCCAATCATCAATCTTACAGCTATTTTCTAATTGCCTTATTTGTTATTGCTTGTGGTCTTACCATACTGGAAACTGCAGCGAATCCATATGCTTCTGCATTGGGTGACCCTGCAAGCTCCACACAAAGACTTAATTTGGCTCAATCTTTTAATGGATTAGCGGTGGCCTTAGCACCCGCAATTGGCGCAAGGGTAATATTAACGAAGGGTTATACCGATGAGCAGTTAGCGAATATGTCGGAAACTGTGAAGAAAGTGGCATTGGCAACCGAGGCTTATAGTGTTAAAACGCCCTATACAATTTTAGGTATTGTATTATTGGTCATTGCAATTTTATTTTATTTTATTCAATTGCCAGATATCAGAAACAAGGAGGTAAGTAATGAAAACGGCTCCTTGTTAAAAACATTTAGACACAAACACCTAAGTTGGGCAGTGACAGCACAGTTTTTTTATATTGGTGCACAAGTATGTGTCTTGAGCTTATTTATTTTATATGCAACACAGGTGACCAATATTTCGGAAGTACAAGCTGCAGATTATTTAGGCATGGGCGGGCTAGCCTTTTTAATTGGACGTTTTTTAGGTACCGCTTTAATGAAATTGATTGCGCCTAATAAACTATTAACCACCTATGCGATTATAAGTGCCTTACTCTGTGTTGTAGCAATTACTGCAAAGGGGACGATTACTATTTATGCTTTAATAGGAATTTGCTTTTTTATGTCTATTATGTTCCCAACTATATTTTCTTTAGGCATCAAAGCGCTTGGAGCAGATACCGAAATGGCCAGTAGCTTAATTGTAATGTCGATTGTTGGTGGCGCTATATTGCCAAGAATATTTGGCTTAATAAGTGATGCAACAGGAAACATACAAATGGGTTATATAGTTCCACTTGTATGTTTTATGGTTGTTGCTTATTTTGGATGGAGAGGAAGTAAAATAACGCACACTAACAATTAGTGCTTGTAAATTTTACCATCTTTCATTACCCAATCAATATTTTGTAAAGCACTGATATCTTTTGTTGGATCTTTTTTTATAGCAATGATATCAGCAAAAGCACCTGCTTTAATTTCTCCTATTTTATCTTGCAAGCCTAATAATTCAGCAGCCGTAGTTGTTGCAGTTTGAATGGCTTGTATTGGTGTTAGTCCCCATTGCACAAAATAAGTAAAATCCTTGGCCTGAGGTAAGCTCCAATCATATCCGCCAATATCAGTACCATAGGTGAGTTTCACACCTAATTGAATTGCTTTTTTGAAGGTTGCTTCCATAGATTGTTGAAAGTATAAATTAATTGGGCTTCCCATCTTTGCCCTTCCTTCTGCAACATAATCGTTTACAAATAGGGTTGGACACCAATATATTCCTTTTGCTGCCATTAATTTCATACACTCTTCGTCCATGCCAGAACCATGTTCAATACTTATAGCACCTGCATTAATAGCTGCTAAAATGCCATCTCTTGTCATTGCATGCGCAGCTAATTTTTTTCTGCTTCTTAAAGTTTCATCTCCAATTGCATTTATTTCATCAGTAGTAAAATTAGGCAAGGCTCTAAAACTACCATCTGCTAAACGATAATAACCTCTATCGGCGTATATTTTAATCCAATCAGCGCCTTGCTCAATTTGTTGACGTACGGCTCTTCTTGCTTCATCGGCACCCGTAATTTCAATCACACCTTTAGGCAGTTTAATTTCCCATGCATAATCCGATGCCTTAATTGGGTAATGACCAGTAGTGTTCATTGCCAATGTGGCTACCTGCATTCTGGGTCCAGTAACAACCCCTTTATTAATTGCTTTTTTTACATCTACATCTGCAAATCCAGCGCCTTCGGTTCCCAAGTCTCTAATGGTAGTAAATCCATTTAATATAGACTGCTCCGCACTTTTGCTTGCACGTAGGGTTCGATAGGGAATAGATTCCTTTAAAACTTGCACATCATAGTCTTCGGAAGTAATATCGCCTTGTAATAAAACATGTGTATGCGCATCAATCATACCAGGCATTACAAAATAATTGCTTAAATCAATGGTGGTGTCTGCTTTACTCGCCTTGGCACTTACCGATACAATACTATTTCCTTTTAATAGAATGAACTGATCTTCAATAACTTTTCCGGCTTTAGTATCTAAAATTTTTCCGCATTTTAATAATACCGTTTTTTGTGCGAAACTCGTAATGCTATTTACTAGCAAAAGTCCCAATAATATTTTTTTCATACTATTTATTTGATTTAATTAATTGATTTATTAAGTGTATTATACTTGTTGTTATTCTCCTTTTATTAATACAGTGTAAAAATTAAAACATTTTTCAAAATCTGAAATTTGCATGCGCTCATCAATACCATGAAAACCTTTTGCATTCGTTAATGGTGAAAAATTTACAACACCATCACTCACTTCGCGATAATTTCTAGAATCTGTTGCACCCACCATTAACATCGGTGCCACAACAACATCTTTTACTACAGAACGTACTGCTTTTTCCACTCGCTTATAGTATTTGCTATTTACATCGGTAGTTGGAGAAGGCTCGGTCATATAGTTTTTGTAATAAGTAATTTTAATATTCGTATCGTTAACTACTTTTTGTACATAGTCAAAAACATCTTTGCTCGACTGGCCAGGAAGAATTCTACTATTAATATATGCAGTTGCAAAAGTGGGTATCACATTGTCTCTTACACCGCTATTAAACACAGTAGGTACTAAAGTAGTACGCACCAAAGCATTGGTAGTAGGTTGTTCGGTCATTTTATTCACCACCCTGCTTTGTAATAACCATAAATTTGACAAGGCCATTTTTTCTAAGAAATTATCATTGTATGCACTAATACTTGTTAGATAAGCTTCAATGGGTGCAGTTAATTTAGTAGGCATTGGGTGTTGACTTACTTTAGCAATGGCATTACTTAAAATATCTATTGTAGTGCTGGAAGCTGGAATTGAAGAATGCCCTCCCGCTTTTTGTACAGTCAATACTAAGGTTACATATCCTTTCTCACCAACACCAATGGAAGCAATGGGTGCTTTTATAGCTTTATTGTCTTCGGTTGAAATTTCGCCTCCTTCATCTACTACTAAGTCAAATCGCTTATGCTGACTTTTAAAATATTTTACTACTGCTGTGGCACCTTTTCCGCTTGATTCTTCATCGGCGCCAAAGCAAAGCAAGATGGTTTGCTTTGGTTGAAAGCCTTTTTGTAATTGTGCTTCAGCTGCTTCTAATATACTGATCATGCTCGACTTATCGTCTAGCACACCTCGTCCCCATATATAATTTTCTTTCACCTCACCTCCATATGGTTTTGCATGCCATAATTTAACGGCCGATGCTTCCACAGGAACTACATCGTAATGCGCCATTAAAACCATTGGTAGGATACTCGTGTCTGTCCCCTTCCACTCATAGATGTAATTGAAACTGTCCACAATGGTTCTAGGCAATAACTTATGCACCAAAGGGTAAGAAGTTTCTAAAAATTTTCTGTACTTAATAAAGGCAGCAGTATCAAACTGATATTCGTCGTTAGGTGTTTCGGTTCTTAATTGAATGGCAGCACTCATATGCTCAATTGCATTTGCTGGTAGTGGAGCCAATACCACTTCTTTAACATTATTGCCTGGCTTATTAATAACAGTTCTAAAAATTAAAATAGCAACCATTGCAATTACTGCAATACCCAATACACTTAAAAGTTTTTTCATTTAAAAAGTTTGTACCCTAAGATACGAAAGCTAACCCATAAAATAAAAATGCCCTCGATAAATCGAAGGCATTTTAAAGGGTTTTGATTGCTTAGGATTGAAAGCCTTTTCTTCTCATCATTTCGAAACGAACTTTTTGTAAAAATTCGCGCTCAATTTTTAATGCTTCGTTAACACGTTCATCTGTTTTTAACACAGGCTTTAGTTCGGCCTTGTATTTTTTTCTTGCATTTAACATGGCTTCTTGTAACAAGATTTCGTCAGTTGATTTATTGGCAATAATTTCCTGTACTGCTTTTTTATGATTTTCGTATACAGGCCAAAACTGCTCTGCTTCGGCAGTAGTTAAAGACAAATGCTCGGTAATAAATTGAATTTTATACATTTCAATTCTTTCTTTATTAGCCTCTTTCCCACCTCTAAAAGGACGGCCGTCTCTTTGTTCAGGTCCCATTGGCGGTGGTGGTGGACGATGTCCTGGTCCTGGGCCTTGTTGTGCTCCAGCAGCAAGTGTAATTGTGAATGCTACAAGTACGAAGTATAACTTTTTCATAATTTGGGGATTAATTGTCTTAGATATTATTATTCTTGATTTTTGTTACTGTCTTCTTTTAAATATGTAGTGATATTTTCCAAGTTTGAACCTTCTTTATTGATCTCGGATTGCCAGTCAATTTCTGCGATACCTTCGTAATCGTTTACATAAGATTCAATTTCAGAAGTTGGTATTTCTTGAATGGTTAAATTATTTGCTATTTCCTTAGTTTTATTATTAGAGGCTGTAAAAATATATGCACTAGCAGCTATAGCTATGAAGCTTGCGGCAATAGCCAATTTTTTCCAAGTAGTAATAGAAATAATTTTAGCATTCGTATTTGTTTTTCGAATGGTATTTAAAATCGCTTCTTCTTGCGCTACGAAAAAGTCGACAGGTGTTTGTTTAAGAGTTTCTTCCATTTGTTGAAGAGATTGCTTGTTAAACAAGTTTTCGACCTGGGCTTTGTCGTCTAAAAGGGTATTATCGTTTTGTTGCGGTTGCATTACAAATATTTGACTTTGTTTGATGAGCTAAGTTTAATCTCGTTTTAAAATTTCTTCCATTTTTTTTATTGCTTGGTGAAAATTTGCTTTGGCTCCACCTACTGTAGTGCCCGTAATACTTGCAATTTTTTCATAATTACATTCCTCAAAATACCTGAGCATAAATACAAATCTCTGTTTTTCAGGTAGTTGTTGAATGGCTTGTTCTAAGGCAATTTGAATTTGGGCCGATTTTGGTCCATCTGCGGCGCTAGCTGCGTTTTCATAGTCAAGGTTATCGGCACTTATGTTTTGACTAGATTGTTTTTTTTGTTTCTGTAAAAAGTTCAAGGTTTCATTGTAGGCTACCCTAAATAACCAAGTCGCAAATTCGCTTTCCATTTTAAAGCCATCCAATTTGTTCCAAACCTTAATCCAAACCTGTTGAGCAATGTCATCGGCATCGGCATGCTCGGTTACCATTCTTTTTATTTGATAAAATAGCTTTTGCTGGTGACGCTTTAATAATTGAGTAAAAGCTGCTTCCTTGTGCGCAGATTGCTGAAACTCAATAATTAATTCTTGATCACTTTGCATAGATACAAATTTAGACAATACTTTACTAGAAAGGTTTAATGCTTTATCTTTAATATTCATCTTATTAATCAAAAGACATGAAAAAAACAGGTATAGCATTACTCTTAGTATGTAGTTTATTTAGCTTCAATTTAATTGCACAGAACTCAATTATTAACAAGGCCGAAACAGAACGTATTGAAAAATATTTATCCTCTGATGAATTAGAAGGTCGCCGCACATTCTCAAAGTCCATTGACAAAGCAGCTGATTTTATTGCCAATGAATTCAAACAAAGTGGCTTGGCTACTTTTAAAAATAGCGGGACCTATTTACAACCATTTTCAAGGCTGAGTGCTAGGTTTATTTCTGCATCTGGAAATTTTGATGGCGCACCGATTGATACTAAAAATCTTATTGTCGTTACTGCACAACCATCTTTAAGTATTAATGAAACGAGTGGTTATGAAATCGTGAAAATTAATAAGGAAGATAATTTTGGTATGATTGCAAGAAAATATATTGCAGCAAATAAAAATTATATTGTTTTAGTTGACGAATCTTTTGCTTCAAACTTTGGACGTTTGGTACAATTAAAGTCTAACATAACTGCACAGCAAAAAACAGTTGTATTTGTAATGGGAGCACAAGCACCTTTAAAATTTACTATTGAAGCAAGTCATAAAATTGAAGAACTGGCATTGGCGAATGTAGTAAGCGTGTTGCCTGGAAAATCTCTTCCCAATGAGTATGTGATATTTTCAGGACACTACGACCACTTAGGCATTAACAGTGCTAAAGCCATTAATGGAGATTCAATCTATAATGGAGCGAATGACGATGCAGCTGGTACAACTGCAATGATTATGCTTTCAAAATATTTTAAGCAATTAAACAATAACGCTAGAACCCTTGTATTTGTTGCGTTTACGGCCGAGGAAGTGGGTGGATTCGGTGCACAATACTTTTCAAAACAATTTGATCCATTAACAGTAAAAGCCATGTTCAATTTAGAAATGATTGGTACCGAAAGTAAGTGGGGTAAAAATAGCGCTTATATTACTGGCTATGAAAAAACGAATATGGGTGAAATTTTACAAAAGAATTTAGAAGGCTCTGCTTTTAAATTTTATCCTGACCCGTATACGGATCAAAATTTATTTTATCGCTCTGACAATGCTACTTTAGCAAGATTGGGTGTACCTGCACATACTATTTCAACATCTAAAATGGATAGTGAACCCAACTACCACAAACCAAGTGACGAGTTTGCAACCTTGGACATGGACAATATGAATGAAATCATAAAAGCCATTGCACTAAGTTCTCAATCTATAATTTCAGGTAAAGACACGCCAACAAGAGTAGATACTACACAATTAAAATAATGCAGCATAAATGAATCAAATGAAAAAAATATTCTTTGTTATATTATTAGCCATTTCATTTTTAGGTAATGCGCAAGTAAAAAATTATTTTCCAACTGCGGCTACCTGGGAAAAAAAGTCTCCTAGCTTTTTTAAAATGGATACTAGTCTTGTAAATAAAGCCATTCAGTTTGCGAAAGACAATGAAACAAAGTTCCCCAAAAATTTATGGCTAACACAAGCCATGCAATTTGGGAAAGAACCCTTTTCGGATCCAGTAGGCCCAATGGCCAATCGTGGTCCGGCAGCGGGAATAATTGTTTATAAAGGATATATAATTGCTGAATGGGGTAATCCAAATGCTGTGGAAATGGTGAATAGCGTAACCAAGAGTATGGTTTCCACTACGGTGGGATTAGCCATAGATAAGGGACTTATTAAATCGATTGATGACAAAGTGTACACTTACTTGCCGCCGATTGAAGTCATGAAAAATGGCGAAACAGTGGATCAAAATCCGATTGGACAAACTTCATTTATCTATCCATTTGAAACGGAACATAACCGAACAATTAGTTGGAATCATATGCTAAGACAAACCAGCGATTGGGAAGGCGTATTATGGGGCAAACCAGACTGGGCCGATCGACCTTCCGATAAATCGGATGATTGGACAACTCGTAAAAGATTCGAGCCTGGTACGGTTTATAAATACAATGATACAAGAGTGAATGCTTTGGCATTAGCGGCAACTGCTGTTTGGCGTAAACCCTTACCTGAAGTATTGAGAGAACAAATCATGAACCCAATTGGAGCATCAAATACATGGGCCTGGACGGGGTATAAAAATGCTTGGATTGTTTTAGATGGTAAACAAATACAATCAGTTAGTGGTGGTGGACATTTTGGAGGAGGTTTATTTATGAATGCATATGACATGGCACGTTTTGGTTTGCTGACATTAAGAAAAGGAAACTGGAATGGTAAGCAATTAATTTCAGAAGATTGGATTCAAAAAGCAACTACTCCAACTACAGCAAATACCGGTTATGGTTTTATGAATTATTTTTTAAACACGAATAAAAAAATGTATCCATCCGCTCCGGAGAAAGCCTATGCACATATAGGAAATGGCACCAATGCAATATATGTAGATCCTGAAAATGATATTGTTGCTGTTGTGCGTTGGATTGACGACAAGCAAATGGACGGTTTCTTAAAAATTCTTTTAAGTGCATTGCCAAGTAAATAGTAGTGCAACTATACTTATAAAAAAGGCTTCCCATTTTAGGAAGCCTTTTTTGTGCTATTAATGCGCCAAAGAAAATATCTTATTTAGCCTTTTGTAGTTTGTGAAAACTTAAATAAGAAACCAATAGTAAACCAAAAAATGCAAGCGCCATAATGGTATTTCCCATTGGGTCTCCTACCGAAAGGTGTGCGTTTACTGCAGTTAGATACATAATTCCAAATCCTACATAAGCCCACTCTTTAAATCGTGCAGGTACAGCTGGAACAATTAATAATACCAATCCAATTAATTGACCAATGCTTACTTCTAATCCTAACCAATGCGGAATACCTAAATGCGTTGCTCCATCAATTGCCATTTTGGTATTCATAAAAATAGCGGTGGATGCAAATAAGCAAATAATACTTGTGCTTACCCAGTAAATAATTTTTGTTGTTTTCATGTGTGTGTGATTTAATAAAAATTATAAAGATTCAAATTCTCCTTTGTCGGTATTTTTTTTAACGCGTCCTGCTTCAAATACTTTTCCATTCATGGCAATATAAATTCCCGGGGGAAGTACTTGTACAAATGCCAATGCACTACCTAAGTTAAATAATCCATCACTACTACCAAACTTATAGGGAACCATTGCACCGGTAAGCACGATGGTTTTTTCTTTACAATTTTCAAGTAAATATTCTGCAGTAAGGGTCATAGTATCTGTGCCATGTGTAATCAGTATTTTATTGCTATTACAATTGTTACAAGTAGCAGCAATAAGGGATCGGTCGGCGTCAACAAAGTCTAAACTATCCTTCATCATTAAAGTCTCAATTGATAAATCCAACCTACTACGGCCAAGTTCTAACATTTCAAATAAATGTGTTTCCTTAAAATAAAGGCTTCCATTTAATTCATTGTATTCCTTGTCAAATGTACCGCCCGTTACAAAAACTTTAATCCCTGTATGCATAATTAGTGCTGTCTAAATTTTTAAAATTGGTCATCGTTAATTTCAATCCAATATCCATCGGGATCCTGCAACCAAATTTGATGTACACCATCTACACGAGTCGTAATTTTATTTTTATTTCCCGCTATGTCCTCAAATGTCCAATGATCGTTCAACAAGTTTTTTACAAAAATTTCAAAATTGGGTACAGTAAAACAGGTATGCTGATTTTTATAATATTCTTTTTTTTGATCTGCTCCTTGAATTACATGCAACATGGTATGTTCGGCAGTGCGGTACCAAATGTGTTTTCCATCATGAAAAGGTTCAGGAACGGTGTCTAGTCCAATACGATTGGAATAAAAATTGCCTGATTTTGCAATATCCATCACAAAAATAGCAGTGTGGTTAATATGTGATTTTGCATTTTGTTTTTGAGCTGTGCTACACAGGGTTAAAAGGGACAAGCATCCCAATAAAATGAATTTCATAATGCTTTGGTTTGAGTATCAAGGTACTAAAAAAGGCCCATAACCATGTTTTTAGACCATTACGTATATGTATAATCCTACTAATTAAGTAGACTATTAAAATATTTACATTATATTTGTGGACTATTTTAAAATTGATCAATTTGCAACTATGAAATATACCCTAACCTTATTAGCCTTCCTTTTAATGGGGACTATTGGAAAAGCTCAGGAAGAAACGTATACTAAATCAATTAATGATTGGCACCAAGCAAGGGCGGAATATTTAAAAACGCCGAATGGATGGTTGAATTTAGAAGGATTGTTTTGGTTACACAAGGGAGTAAACACTTTTGGCAAAACGAGTAAGGCCGACTGTCATTATAATAATGCTGAGTTTCCGGCAATTTTGGGAAGCTTTATATACGAAGGCGATTCAGTGGTTTGGCAAAATGAAAAAGGCCAAGCTATTAAAATTAATAATCGTGAATTTACAACTACTACTCCTGTAACTGTTTTTACAGCGAATGAACATGCGGCGGTGATGGACTGGTCTCATTTTTCATGGGTTGTTATTAAAAGAGAAGACAAAGTAGGTATACGTTTTAGAAATTACAATGCTAAAACTTTAACGGAGTTTAAGGGTTTGACTTATTTTCCTGTAAATATACAATGGAAAGTAAAAGCAAAATTAGTGAAGCCTGCTCAGGACTTTTTAATGATTTCAAATATTATCGGGCAAACTACTGCGCAGAAAAATGCAGGAAAGCTTGTGTTTACAGTGGCTGGCAAAGAGTATAGTTTAGATGCAATAGATGAAGGCGGAAAGACATTATTCATTGCTTTTGCCGATCAAACTACGGGTAATACTACCTATGGTTCGGGGCGATTTATAGATGTTGAAATGCCGGATGCAGAAGGGAACACTTATATTGATTTTAATAAAGCATATAACCCACCTTGCGCATTTACTGCTTTTGCAACATGCCCATTGCCTCCAGCACAAAATAGATTATCAATTACCATTAATGCAGGTGAAAAAAAATATGGACATCATTAATGAGTCCATTAACTTTGGATACAAATGAGTACTCCAATAATTCCCAATTTATCTATCGCAATTATAGGCTTAGGCTATGTAGGACTTCCTTTAGCAGTTGAGTTTAGTAAAAAATATTCAGTCATTGGATTTGATATTAATACGAATCGTGTGCTTGCTTTAAAAAATGGGGAAGACGATACCTTGCAAACAACTGATAATGAGATAAAAGAACATCCAAACTTATTTTTTAGTAGTGATATTGAAGCAATTAAAAATTGCAACATATATATTGTTACCGTACCTACTCCCGTAGATGATTTAAAAAATCCAGACTTAAAACCCTTATTGAATGCAAGTGAAATGATTGGTCGAATTTTAAAAAAAGGAGACCTTGTTATTTATGAAAGCACAGTGTATCCTGGATGTACCGAAGAAGATTGTGTACCAGTGTTAGAAAAAGCGAGTGGATTGCAATACAATAAAGATTTTTATTGTGGATATTCTCCGGAACGAATTAATCCGGGCGATAAAATACATGCGCTTCCAACTATTAAAAAAGTAACATCGGGTTCCACCCCCGCAATTGCAGATATCGTGGATGCTTTGTATGCAAGTATAATTATTGCGGGTACGCATAAAGTGTCAAGCATTAAAGTAGCAGAAGCTTCCAAATCGATTGAAAATGCACAAAGAGACATTAATATATCATTTGTAAATGAATTGGCGCTCATATTTGATAAAATGGGAATTGATACACAGGAAGTACTAGAAGCAGCAGCCACAAAATGGAATTTTTTACCCTTCAAGCCAGGATTAGTTGGTGGTCATTGTATTGGTGTTGATCCCTACTATTTAGCGTACAAGGCAAAAAAATTAGGACATAATCCACAAGTAATTTTATCGGGTAGAGAAGTGAATGATCAAATGAGCAGCTTTGTTGCCAATAAAATGGTACGCTTATTACAACAAAATGGTGTAGACAAACCGGGTGCAAAGCTATTGGTATTAGGCGTTACATTTAAAGAAAATTGTCCTGATACAAGAAATTCAAAAGTATTTGAAATTGTACATCAGTTAGCATCCTTGGGTTATCAGGTAGCTAGTTTCGACCCATTTGCGAATGCGCAGGAAGTGCAAGCTAAACATCAAATTGAACTCATTACACAACTTGAAAAATATGATGGTATTATCATCACCGTTGCGCATGACTTTTTTAAATCCTTAGATTATTCAAGTTTAATGAATACTTCGGAGACGGTCATTTTTGATACCAAATCCATTTTGGACAAAAAAATAGTTACAGCAAGACTGTAACTATTTTAAAAATGCAAGATTGCATTTTATGTATCCATTTAATTATTCTGGATGGTAAGTGCTAACAGCATTTTTCAAAACTTCATTTTTATCTAAAGTCATTCTCTTTACCTGTTGCGCTTGATACATTGCTCGTTGGTCTGCGAAGTGAGGACTCTCTTTATGCATGCTTGCACCAAAAGTATTTACTGTTTCAATAAAAGGTAGTCCTCCGTTTTTTGGAAAACGAACAAAACCAATATAGGCATCACCACTATTCATTTTACGTTTTCCAATACCAAATGGTTCTGACATCACTGCAGCTAATACATCGGGCATGCCGCCTTGTGGCCAATTTTCATCACCCCTTACAAGCTTTTGAACATCGCCTAATGTTAAATTGGTATGGCCATAATTTTTAATTAAAAAATCATACACATATTGATAAACATCCACTGCTTCTTTAATAGTAAGCTTGTCATTTTTTCGACCTTCCATAATTTTAGGAACGTAGTAATAAGCTAAATTATAAATTAAGGCCCCTTTGCTGTCAACTGCTGCATTGTGGTCCCAGGATTTTAAAGTGCTAATAATAGAAGCTAACTGAGGGTGCTCGCTTTCGTTTACTAAAAACATACTGTCTGCATTAAATCCATAAGGGAATAAAATTTTAGCAGGAAGACTTCGATCAAACTTAATGCGTTTAAGGTCTTCATAGCTAATCTTATCTAATGGATCAATCAAATCTTTTGCACGACGACTTCGATTGTCATGGTATAATTCATATCCATCATTAGGATCAAAATTGGCAGGATTTAAATTGTCTTTTTCGGCCGTTGCTAAAAACGGAGAATGATTGGTATTAAACAAGTAGCCACTGGAAGGATTTACATATTGAGGCAATTCACTTAGTGGTTTAAACTTTGTCCACAAGGTAGCTTTTGTATTGCCAGGAACAGTACTACTCCAATGGTAGGCTGTGTCGGGATTTCGATAAGGCATTTTACCATTTGAGATATAAAATATCGTATCCTTATTATCGGCATACATAATATTAAACATGGCTAAGTGATTTTGGTTTAAGGCCTGTTTAAACTGTGTGAAATTGGTTGACCTATTCATTGCATACCATTGTTGTAATGCACCTGCATCCATTAAAGAAGGCAAACGCATTGAAAAGAAAGTTCCTTTTGGTGTTGCTACGGTTGGTCCGTATATAGAGTTGTATACTGTTTTGTAAATTGGAAAAGGGATGCCCTTGATATTTAATTTTACTTTTCTTTTTTCAAGTGCTAACCATTCACCATCCACTTTGTATTGATTGGGATGCGCTTTATCGGTTTGTAATTGATACACATCAATCTTGTCCTGAAAGTTAACCGTATGTGCCCATGCCAGCGTAGGGGTTACTCCATGAAAAATAAGGGGTGCACCCGGAAACAAGCCCCCTAAAATATTCCATCCTTCTTCGCTTTGTAAGTGCGCTTCGTAAAATGCAGTGGCACCTTCAATAGGTTGATGCGCGTTAATCACCAACATATTTTCCCCTGTGCTAGATTTACTTGAATGAATAGCAAATGCATTACTGCCTTCTCCTGTAAATCCTTCTAAATGAGGGATAGAACCATTTAATATTTTTGGTAATGCTTTGTCAACTCCACAAAATACAGCTACTGAAAAAACGGTAGAAGCTAAATATTCTTCCAATGAAATAGGGAACACATGTTTATTCAAAACTTCATTTGGATGTGCTTTCGCATAAGCTTCTAATCCCATTAAGTATCCTTTTACTAAAGCTATAAACTTGGGATCCATTTGTGCAATTTGAGCATCTACTATAGCACGTGTGTTTAGCAAGCCAACTACAAAATCAATAGGGGCTCCCTTTTTACCTAAATAGGTTGCGATTTTACCTTTTCCTGTTAGCAAAAGGGTTTGAATCGTTGTAAAATCATCTTGAGCATGCGCCCAAGCCAAGCCATATGCCACTTCGGGGTCGGTGGGTGCAAAGATATGTGGCACTCCATAAGCGTCCCTAGCTATCGTAATATTTTGTGTATGTATAACTGGTCCTTCAGTTTGTTGTGCTTTTGAACTTGTCGCTATCGTTAGCGCGAAAATGAAGCAAAAAAAATGTGCAAGCCTTTTAGCCATGAGTTTATTTTAAAATGATGAACTGTAATTTATAGATTATATCTAAATTTGCCCTACTTATTAAATATAATTACATAACAATGATAGAGTCTAAAAGGTTTGGTTCTAAAAAAGCACTAATTGATATTGATGAAACAATTTGTTTTTATTCGGATAAACGTGTGTATGAATTAGCTGAACCTAATTTTGACAATATTGCAAAAATTAATAAGTTATATGAAGAGGGCTGGCATATTACTTATTGGACAGGAAGAGGAGAAAGTTCAAAGCGAGACTTAAAAGGGTTGACTTTGGAACAATTAACAAAATGGGGATGTAAGTTCCATGATTTAATCACAGGCTATTGCCCTAATGGCGGACCTACTAAACCCAATTTTGATTTAGTAATTGACGATAAGGCAAAGAGAATTGAAGAATTATAAACTACATTAGTGTACATAAAAAAAGAGGCTCCAAATACGAAGCCTCTTTTTTTATAGGTAGGATTTCAACTATAATTGTCGAATCCAAATATTTCTAAAGCTTACAGGATTGCCACCATCTAAGCCATGATCTTGTAAAATTAAAGGCATTTTGTCGGCATGCTTAACATATTTAGGCAAGCCAATCCATTCTACACCGCCATATACAATCGCATTGTTTTGTACCAAAACTCCGTTAAGTAAAACAGTCATGCGTGCTGGTGTAGCTAAATCGCCATTGTCTTTAAACTGTGGTGCAGAAAACACAATATCATAGGTTTGCCATTCACCTGGTTTTTTACATGCAGTCACAAGTGGTGTATGTTGCTTGTAAATACTTCCAATCTCACCATTTACATAAGTTGGATTGTTGTAGTTGTCTAAAATTTGTAATTCGTAACGGCTCATAAACCAAATACCGCTATTGCCTCTGGTTTGGTTACTTCCTTTAATTTCTGCAGGCTCTCTAAATTCAAGATGCAATTGGCAGTCTCCAAAAGCTTGCTTTGATTCTAAGTCTCCGCTCCCTTTTACAACCGTCATGGCACCGTCTGGGTCTAATTTCCAGCCTGGAGCTCCACCATTCTTTTTTTGAAATGCTCCTAAGTCCTTGCCATTAAATAATACAATCGCATCCGAAGGGGCATCTGAAGGATTGGTTCCGGGCGTCACTGATTTAGGAATGGGATTCCACTCTTCGGTTTTAGCGGCTTCATATTCTAAGCTATCCTGTCTACTTTTAAATTTGGATTGTGCATTCGCCATCATACTCAAAGTACATAGTGCTACACTTAATAAAGCAATTTTTTTCATACAAGCAATTTTATAATGTATAGCAATTTAATACCATTATTTTAAAATTAACAAAGAACTGGATGTTATTTTATAAGCGATAGACCTTAAATGGACTTAGTATATAACCCAACTGACCCAATTTCGATTATTGTTGAATAGGTCTAAAACAATGAATTCTACTGCCACTTAAATAAGATGCAAATTGGAATAGTTTAAATGGAACATTATTGGCTTGCTTCGATTTATAAAAATAATTATAAATCAATCCTATGCAAAGTCAAGTTATTATATGCGATCAACAAACTGTGTATGCATTAGGGAGTGCAAGTTTAGTCAAAAAAAATCCCCTCTATAAACAAGCTAAAATTATCGATGACTTGTCCGAATTATATAATAAAAATTATATGGGAGCGGAAAATGTATTGGTGGTGGATAGTAGTATGTTTGATTTTTCACAACAACATTTTAAAGAAAGCATCCTAAACTTAAAACAGCGTATTCCAATTATGGTAGTGTTGAATACTGCCGACGATAAAATTTTATACCAACTAATTGACAATGGCATTTCTGTAATTGTATCCAGAGACGTAACCAGAGAAGAATGGTTAAAGGGACTTGAAATGGCTAAGCAGGACAAAGTATATTTTAGCACCCATATTGCCGATAAGGTGTTTGCCTTAGTAAATAATATGGATGATATTCAACTTGATGATAAATTGAATGCGCTTTCCTTATTTGATAAATACATTTTAATTCGTATTTGCGAGGAAGCGCCTAGTAAATTAATTGCTTCTGAATTAAGCTGTAGCAAAAGAACTATCGAAGGTCATCGCACCAAAATGATGCAACTATTCGATGTAAAAAATGTGGCAGGCCTCGTTAAGATAGCCTGCCTTTCAAAATTGTATGAAAATTATCTTTCGAATCCAGGTTTGTATGAAGTTGCTTTATGTGCTAAAACATCCTCTTTGTAAAAGTGAATTGTTTTAAAATGCCCATCAATATACATTTGAGCTTGATCGGTAAAATGTCTGTCACTAGCCCATCTACTTTGTCCGCCTGTTATAATTGTTTTAGCATGTATTTTTTTGCCAAAGCTTACCGCGGCAATAAAGCTATTTCCTGAATAACCATATCTGTATTGCGTTGTGGCATTACCACTTGTCATTTGTCTGCTTTCAAAAGCAGGCATTTGCCCCCATTTACTAGATGTTTGAGCAACTGCAATACTCCAAGCAGTATCATTAAAAGCACTGCCAGGATTTACTCTCTGGTATCTATTTATTTTACCCCAAGGCATTTCCCAGGTACCGTATCTGCTTTTTAAAGTGTTAAGTGTTGTAGTAAGTAATGTTAGTTTCACATAATTGGCAACTTCGCTTATCATGCGCTCATATTTTCTTACCGCTTGTGTACCTTCTTCCTCGGTACTTGGTGCTGGAATTTTTTTCGCCCATTCTGTGGCCCATTCAATAGCGATCGTTTGTGCAATTGAATTGGTATCCGCATCGCGATTCCATCTTTCTAAATAACTAACTGCTTTTTCTTGCATGGGGTTAAGTGAAATGGTCCTTGCATATTTTATAAAGTCAGGCAATAAAATATCAAATGCAGTTAAGTGTTTGTTATAACCTAGTTGAATTAATTCATCCAAACTAATTTTGTCGATTCCTTCCAATAATCGCACTGCATTTAGACCTCTTCCATTTTGTCCATCTGGTGCCATGTAAGCTGGATAATCTTTTTCCTTAGGACTATATTTTCCTGCCACTGTAAATGGCGTTGCATTACAATTTTGTAACCATCCATTTTCGGGATTCACCATTTGTACAATTTCATTCAGTGGGTGTACTCCATTCCAGTCTGTTGCTTTAATATTACCTGGAACAGGCCTTGAATAATCATAATTAGGATCATTACGCTTAGGCATATAATTGCCATGCCAGTAAGCAATATTCCCTTGGGCATCGGCATACACCGTGTTATTACTGTTATTGGCAAGTAGTGACAATGCTTTTTTATATCCTTCAAAACTAGTTGCTTTTGTTCTTGTCCAACATTCCAACAATGCATTCAAGGAGCGATTGTTTTCATGTAAACTTAACCAATAGTCATTTTTTGCGCCCATGATGGGACCATGATGGGTATGGTAGGTAGTAAATTGTTTTGATTTGATGATTCCATTTTCGTTGTATTTGATTTCAATCATTCTCTTTCCAACTTGTAATTGTTTTTGTTCATATTCATATGTGAATGAGGGTCCATTCTTATTTATTTTTTCAAGGTACACATCGGCTACATCGGCATAACTACTTGTGTGCATCCAGCCACAATGCTCGTTAAAACCTTGGTAGATAAACATTTGCCCCCATGTTACAGCACCATATACATTCAATCCTTGGTCACTTACCATATGCATTTCGGATCGGAAATAAAAGGGCACATGAGGATTGATATACAACATTGCATTGCCGTCTTTACTGTGTTTAGGTGCAATCGAAAGTCCATTAGATCCTTTTAAAGTTTTCTCTTCCATATCATAAGGAGAAAATTTTACATTTTGCGAATAGGCCGTTGCTGCATTTGGTCCGCCATAAAATGCTGCAACATCCGCTTCTTTAATGCCACCTGTCCTAGTTGGAGAAACACTTCCGTCGGTCCACATTAAATGATACCAGGGTTTAAAGTAAGTAATTACTTCGGGATGCACTTGTGGATGTTTCGACAAATAATAATTAATACCATCGGCGTGTGCTTGTAATAATTCCTTAAACCACAATGGGCTATTGTTATAATCTTGAATTGCTTTAGTACTATCTTGAATTAATTGCATCATTAAATCGGCATAAATGATTTCATTGCGCTTTGTTGTTGCAATATCATTGGATTTTAATTCTGCCAATCGACCTAACATCTCTAAATAGTTTTTTTCAATCTGAGGGAAGTTCTCCTCGCACTGTGCATACATTAAACCAAACACAGCGTCGGCATCGGTCTTTCCATAAATATGTGGAATACCCCATTCGTCTCTAATAATAGTTGTTTGTTGAACATGTTTTTCCCATCTTGCTTTTTCACTACTGCTCATTTTTTGAGCATATGAAATTTGCATAAACGATAAGCACAAGAGTATTGCAAAAAGGCCCACTTTGATTTTCATAAACGACTATTTTAACTGTGGTCTTAAAGTTATGAAAAATAAAAAGCACAACCTCGGAAGATTGTGCTTTTAGTATAGAAGGCTGCGCTAATTTAAACCAGTCCCCAGGTTTTCATTCTTTCGAGGTTTATTTTAGCACATTCTAAAGGAGTTCTGTTTTGATAAGACTCTTGCTCAATAATAAAGTGATGCGCTCCGCTTACCTTTTTAGCTAAAAGGCATAAAGCTTTTGGATTTACTTCGCCATCTCCCATAATAGTACTGTCATAGCCATCGTTCATCTCTCCTTTGCCAGCCGATTTAATTTCGTCTTTAACGTGTAAGGAAGGGAAACGGCCATGGTATTTGTCAATCCATTCTTTTGCACGACCGCCGCTACCATACATATTACCAAAGTCCAATTGTTGAATGACTAAGTTTGGATCGGTATTTTTAATGATCAAATCATAAATAGGCGTATCATTAATTTTTTCAGTGAATTCAAAATCGTGGTTATGGTAACCAAATTTCATTCCTTGTTTTTTACACAACTCCCCCGATTTATTAAACACATCCAATTGCAACATTAATCCATCATAACTATGTCTTAGTTTTTCATCCATCCAAGGACTAATTACATATTGCTGACCCATTGTTGCTGCATCATCTACAGTGTATTTCCATGCATCGGTAAAATCATTTTTTGTTTTATCCCAATGTGCAGCGGTCATAACGGTATGACCACTTGGCATTTTTAATCCTAGGTCGGTTAATATTTTTTTGAACTCAGTTGCAGTGTGACCATAAAATTTTCTGTTTACATAATTAGCATGTTCAACATACTCATAACCCATGTCGGCCAATGCCTTTAAAGTTTCTAAAGGCTTTTTAAACATATCGTCGCGTACCGAATACAATTGAATACCAATCAATCCTTTCTCCGCTTTAGCGGCGGCATTATTTGCCCATAAAACCTTAGGTAGTAAACCCGCACCTACTAAGGCAAGAGATGCGTTTTGAATAAACTTTCTTCTTGAATTTTGCATAGCAATCGTTTTAGTATTTAAACTTACAAATTAATCTTTAACATTGGTGTTTTTAATCGGCTTCTTATCGGACCATTCAGTGCGATCTAATTGATGATTGCCGGTAATGGTTTCATTTAAATTATCGGCATTGTATAAACGACCATTTTTCATTACATAACGAATTGAATTTGTGTTATGTATGTCGGTTAAAGGATCCTTATCCAAAATAAGTAAATCGGCTAATTTACCTGTTTCAATACTTCCTAAGTCATTTTCCAATCCCAATCCGGTAGCGCCTAAAATAGTAGCTACTTTTAAAGCATCGTGTGTACGCATACCACCGCTTTGCATGGACCAAACCTCCCAGTGATAACCAAGCCCTTGCAATTGACCATGACTTCCGATACCTGCAAGTCCACCCGCTTCCACCAAATTTTTCATAGTGTTAGCATGCTTTTGGAATACATGTTCTTCAGGTAAGAACCAAGTAGCTCTTCGACGTGATTTTCCAGCCAATTCTTCATAAGGGGTGAAAAATTGCATTTTAGGATCGCTATATGGATTTGCATTTTCGTAATAATAATTTTCTGCCCATGGTCCGCCATAAGAAACCAATAAAGTAGGTGTAACCGTCATCTTAGAAGCCGCAATACTATTAATCACATCTTTGTATAATGGATAGATAGGAATTGCATGTTCATGACCAGGATAACCATCTAATAAATTGGTCATGTTTAATTTTATATCCAAGCCCCCTTCGGTTGTTGGCATTAATTGTTGATTTTTTGCAGCTTGAATCACCCACTGTCTTTGTTTTCTATTACCTACCAAATACATTTTAATATACTTCGTGTTATAGTATTTTGAATATTGAGACAATACCGATTCTGCTTGTGCAGAGTCTTTTAAATTATAAGACCAATAGCCAACACCAGGTCCTGTTGAATAAATTCTGGGTCCTACCATTGCACCCGCTTCCACCATATCGCTATACGTTAATACATCTGTAGTAGCGGTTTGTGGGTCACGCGTAGTGGTAACACCATAAGCTAAATTCGCTGCATATACCCAAGCTTGATTTTTGTGAATACCCCAACTAGGCCACATATGTGCATGGGTATCTACAAATCCAGGAATAATGGTTTTGCCCGAAACATCTACAGTTTGTGTGTTTGAGGCAATTTGTATCGTTCCAGATTTACCAATAGCTTTAATACGATTATTGACAATATAAATATCACCACCATCAACAATTTCATCACCATGCATAGTGATGATTCTTGCATTTTTTAATAACACCGATCCATTTGGAATGTCTTTGTTATAATAAACATTCACCCATTGCTCTGTAGCTTTGAATTTAGGTGCTTCTTTTTTGTCATTCTTTTTTGCAAGATTGTCTTTGCTTGTGGTATCTTTTTTAGTGGTATCGTTTTTTGACAATTCTTTTAAAGCATCCTCCGCTTTTTTAGCAACTGCTAAACTATCATCAAACGCATAACTCTTATCAATATCATACGTAAAGTGTGCAGCGCCTAAACTCCAATGAATGGTTTTACCATCAGCTTGCCAGCTAGGAAATTCTCCACCCATTTCAGTTAACAATTTACTTGGGAAGGCGGCATTTTTTGCATCTGCCACCGAAATTTCTACCAACTTGCCTGTTTGTGGAATAGTAACAAAGTAGATATTGTTATTCACTTGAGCAATAGCAGACTTGCCTAATGGTGATACTAAAATACGCGCAGCATTGGAAGGAGGATTGTTTTCTTTAGCAGCTTCGTCGCCATCCTCGGCCAACACTTGCGGCACGATACATGGATCCCCCGCTGGTTTGCCATTATGTTGTGCTATACTTCCGTAAGTAGTGATACCTGTAATTTTTACAATTTCTTTTTCATCACCACCATCCCATTGTATTGATAATAATTTACCATTATTGTTTAAATAGATTCTGTTTTCATTATTTACAAAGTGTGCATTGGATCTTCCATTGGCTTTGTCAATGACATGAATGGTGTTGTTTGTTAAATCCAACCAACAAATTTCATCTTCATCATCATTGTAAGTTGGATCTTTTGAATCCAAAAACTTTTGAGTAGAAGTTCGATTAAATACCAAACGCTTACCATTAGGATCAACAGCAATGTCTTGATACAATGCAGATTCACTTGCGATGATACTTTCTTTGCCAGTTGCTAAGTCAATACTATGAATTTGCCCACCTTGTGTATTCCAGGTTGCAAAATAAATAGTTTTGCCATTTGGATGCCAAGCAGGTTGCGCCTCGGTAAAATTATTTTTAGTGATTCGTTTAGGAGTTCCATTTGGATAGTCCATCACATACAATCTATTCAAAACAGTGAATGCTAATTTTTTTCCATCAGGCGAAGGCATTGCATCCCTTATCTGTGTTGCTTTTGAAGCGATTGTGTCTTTAATAGGATATTTAAATAACACTTCAGGTCCCATTTCAATAGTGGCGTCTACTGTATATGCAATTTCTTCTTGTGCAGCCGTTTCAATATTTATTTTATGGATTTTTCCACCATAAGAACTGATTAAATATTTGCTGTCAGGTGTAAAAGTCATCGCCGGTAAAACCCCTAATGCAGCAATAGATTCTTGATCGTCACGTTGTACCGGGTAGGCCAACCAATTTTCTTCACCCGTTGTTAAGTTTCTTTTTACCAATCCAGTTTTGTCTTCAAATCTGGATCCATACACTAACCATTTACCATCTTTTGATAATACAGGTGTAAACGCCGAACCATATCTGGAAGCAATGGTTCTTGTATTTCCTTTTTCTCTATCATACACGCCAATGCTATATTGTGGTAACATCGCATTGTAGTTCCAAGCACTTACTCTCGATGAATAATAAATGTATCTGCCATCGGCGCTCACTGCTGGATCAATTGTTTTTAAATTTGCAGGCGTAGCAATTAATTGAGTACCAGCTCCACCATTCTTATGCATTAAATACAATTTAGTATTGCGACGCCCTTTTGTATACACGATATAATTTCCGTCGGGTGTATATACTGCACCTGGAAAATTTTGGTTATTATCATCGGTTAAAGCAACAGTATCTTTTTTGGCAATATCTATGTACCAAAGATTTTCGGCACCCCCTCGGTCTGAAATAAATAATATTCTTTTTCCGTCGGGACTAAAACTTGGATGGTTATCATAGGCTAAACCTTTGGTTACTGCAGTTGCCTTACCTCCTTCAATTGGAAGGGTGTAAATGTCACCCATTAAATCAAACACCAAGGTTTTGCCATCGGCACTTATATTTACCGATGTCCAAGTCCCTTCGTTGGTACTTAAAGCAATTGCTCTTGACGCTTTTAAGGGCAAGCCTTTAAAATTTGTAAAAACAGTGCTGTCCTTTTTAGGCAGATTTATGGATTGGGCTTTTGATTGTATTAAACCCAGGCAGAGAAATAAGGTCAAACCGGTTAGTCTCATAACTTATAAATTTTAATGAAAGTTAATAAAAACCATGCTAGGCTCCGCGCATTTCAAATGAATTAGTTGCCGTTCATCCATCCATATTAGTTTTGATGGAATTGCGACCCATTTTGTGCGCTCAAAGCCAATGGTTTACGAATTCAATCGTAATTTTACAATATGATAAAAAAATCAATTTTAGCACTTACTATAGTCTTTGGATTATTAATCAGTTTTCAGGTGCAAGCACAGTCAGTTACGATCGAAGGAACTATTGTTGATAGCATTGCCAAAAAAACATTAACATCAGCGACGGTTGCTTTGGCGCGTGCCAAGGATTCTTCCTTAATTAGTTTTACAAGAGCCAATGAGGATGGATTTTTTCAAATTAAAAATGTAGAAGCAGGAAAGTATTTATTATCCGTTTCCTATGTGGGCTATCAACACTTGTGGTTGGGGATTAAAGTGGGCGCTACCTCGAAACTGTCATTGGGTAAAATATATTTAGTTGATGCTAGTCAAACAAGTACTGTAACGGTAACCGCTCGAAGACCTCCTGTTGTTATTAACGGAGACTCAATTGAATTTAATTCAGAAAATTTTAAGACAGTACCCAATGCAGTCGTAGAGGACATGTTAAAGAAGATGCCTGGTATTGAAGTAGATAAGTCAGGAGGTATAACCGTGAATGGAAAAACGGTAACAAAAGTATATGTAAACGGAAAAGAATTTTTTACGGGTGATCCTAAAATGGCCACAAAAAATTTACCTGCTGATGCGGTTGATAAAATTCAAGTGTATGATCGTAAATCCGATCAAGCAATGTTTACAGGTATTGATGACGGTAACGAAGAAACGGCTATTAATATTAAAACAAAAAAAGATCGTAAGCAATCTACTTTTGGAAAATTAACTGGCAGCGCTGGTGTACCAGGTCGTTTTGATGGACAAGGAAATGTAAATAGAATTAATAATGACGAACAATATTCTTTAATAGGAACGGCAAATAATACCAATAGACAATCCTTCTCAAATGGAGACATATCAAGCTTTTCAGGTGCTGGCGGCGGTGGTAGAGGTGGCGGTGGCATGAGCATTAATATTGGCGGCGGCGGTGGAGGAACCGATGCCAATGCACAAGGAGTTGCCAATACTTATTCATTGGGTGGCAATTATTCTAATGTGCTGAACGACAAAAAAATGGATTTTAATGTGAATTCTAATGCTAGTGATGTTGAACGAAATAATATTAGCAATTCTTATACACAAAATTTAACGCCAGGTAATTTATTTAATCGAAGTAGTTATTCCAACTCAACAAGTAGAAATCAACAAGTTAAATTAGGAATGACGATAGATAATAAAGTTTCTGAAACATTTTCTTATAAATATACTCCATCCATTGGCGAACAACACAATACATCTAATGGAATATCTACTACATCGACTTTATTGCCCGATGGAACTTTAACAAATGCATCAAATACAAAATCAGCAAGTGTAACCGATGCTTATAATATTTCAAATACTTTGTTGTTAAGAAAAAAGTTTGCTAAAAAAGGGCGTACGCTTTCATCTACGATTACGCAAGGATATAACAACTCTTTGTCTAATAGCAGTCAATATACCGACCAGCTTTTTTATACAGCAGGAAAAATAACGAAAGATTCATTATTGGATCAACAAAACAACCGTAAGGGTTTGTCGAAAAGTTATTCCGCAAATTTGGTATATACTGAACCATTGGGTAAAAAGTCGTTATTAGCATTCAATACTTTCTTGAATAAAAATATTGGCTCAAGCAGCAAATTAGTTTACGATAAAAACAGCACTACCGGTATGTATGATGCGTTAAACACGAGACTAACCAACGAATATAGCAGTGAATATACTTATTCGGGGGGAGGTATGGATTATAGATACAATCAAAAAAAATATAATTTTTCTACTGGATTTTCCCTACAAGATGCAATGTTAAATGGCGAAAACACAAGTGCACATACAAAAATCAACCATGATTTTAAAGACATCTTACCGTCGGCCTTATTTGTGTATAATTTTTCTCAAACACAAAATTTTCGTTTTCAATATCGTACTTCAACCAATCAGCCATCTCTAACACAATTGCAACCGGTATTGGATCAAAGCAATATCAACAATCAAACTATTGGTAATCCCGATTTAAAAAGAAGTTATACGAATAACTTAAACATCAGTTATTTTTCTTCTAAAATCTTAGCACAAAGAAATTTCTTTGCCTTGTTAAATGCACAATTCACAAACAACTCTATTGTGAATTATGATAGCGTATTGCCAAGCAGGGTAATTCTTTCAAAACCAGTGAACGTAAATGGTGCTTACCGTGTAAATGCAACAGCGAACTATGGATTTGGTGTAAAACAAATTTATTCTCGTTTTAATTTTGGTATAAATGGTGGAGTGAATAATAATATTTCTTATTCCAATGGTTTATTAAATACCACTTTAATTAAATCGGTAGGGCCAAGCTTTACCTATACTTATTCAATGGATGAAGTGGTTGATATTAATTTAACGGCAAGACATAGTTATAGTAACACCAACAATGCTTTAAATGCAGCATTAAATACGAATTATGTAACCAGAATTTACGGTGCAGATGTAACCAACTACCTACCTTTCGAGATCGTATTAAATCAATCATTGAATTATACTATTAATGAAGGACGTGCAGCTGGTTACAACACAGCAGTGCCCATTTGGAATGCAAGTTTGTCTAAATTCTTTATGAAAAACAAAAGAGCTGAATTAAAAATTAGCGCTTTTGATATTCTAAATAAAAACGTTGGCGTGTCTCGAAATGTTTCACAGAATCAAATTGTGGACCAATCCTATAATGTAATCAATCAATATTTTTTAGTAGGCTTTACGTATAGCTTGCAAAAATCAGGATTGGCAGGGGGGAATGGTGGACCAAGAATGACGATAAGAATGTAATCACTCATAAATTGTATATTTAACCCACATTGTAATCATTTAAACGACTAATAAAGCGTATGAAAAAAATAGTAACCCTGATTGTTGTAACCCTAGGTTTGGTTACATCGGCAATGGCACAAATGAAAGAAGGTAAAATTGTATATGAACGCAAGATCAACATGTACCGAATGGTAACTGATCCCGAAATGCGTGCAAGAGTACCTGAGTTCAGAACTTCTCAATTTGAATTGTTATTTAATGAACAATCTAGTTTGTTCAGAACCGTTCCTGATGATGAAGCACCTGATCCATTTGCTAATAATGGTGGGGACCGTGGTGGACAAAGATTTATGTTTAGAATGCCTGAAACATCTACTTACACAAATTTAGCTATACAAACTCAGTACGAGTCGCGTGCAATGTTCGAAAAGAACTTTTTAATAGTTGATTCTTTAAAGCCATTGAAATGGAAAATTTCTGAAGAAACAAAAACGATTGCAAAATTTTTATGTAAAAAAGCAACTACTTCTGTTCCTGCTCAAACGATAAGAATGGGCGGTGGTCCAGGTGGAAGACAAAATAGAAGTACAACTGATACGGCTGCTAAACCTGCAGCACCTGCCGCTCCAAAGGAAACTGAAGTAGTGGTTTGGTATACCGAAGCAATTCCAGCATCTATTGGACCTGATACTTTTGCAGGATTACCTGGTGCTATTTTAGAAGTAGATATGGACAATGGCGCAAATGTAACTACAGCTACTGAAGTTACTACTAAGTATCCAAAAAAGGAATTAGTGCAACCAACTAAAGGAGACAAAATGAATAGAGCACAATTCCAAGATGCGATGAAAAAAATTATAGAAGATATGCAAAAAGGCGGTGGTATGGGCGGAATGAGAATTAGAATGAACTAATTACTTTCCCGATAGTATCCATTTCCAACCAAGTGCAATGCTGCGTGGCTCCCCAATATAATAGGAGTACGCAGCATTTCCTTTTACGCTAAAGTTTTTTGTAGCCATTGTTGAATAATAGGCATTACTAACATTCAGTATATGCAACCAAATGACTGATTGTTTGAACTGATAATTGAATCTTATATTCATTACATCAAAGCCTGGATATTTTGTTGCATTGGTTTCATCCATAAAATAACTAGCCTGGTGTTGCCATTCTATCAAGCTTTGAAAATGTGTATTTGCTTTCCAAGAAGCAGTTAAGTTGCTCCAAAAAAGAGGTGCAGCCACCATTTCATTGCCACTCACATTCGCACCTTTTATACTTGTATTCACGTAATTATGTTGGGCATTGGTTCCATTCCAATTCAATTCAAAATGTTTGTTTAATTTATATTTGAATTGATATTCTAGGCCAATATGTTTTGTATTACCACTGTTTTGATTCAAATTCACACCATCGGATTGTCGTACCGAAATAATTTCATTCGTTCCCAATAATTGATATAAGGAAAGCTCTGCGTACCATTTCCCTTTTTGAAGCCAAGTACCAATTTCATTATTTTGGAAAGACTGTGGTAGTAAATAGGGAACTCGAATTGCATTGTACATTTCGGTAATTTGAGGCGGCACAAAACCGCTGCTATAATTCATATAACCGCCCCAATATTGTTGGTTAAATGTAAAACCTATTTTAGGTGTGAACTGTGTAAAACTGTTATTGCTAGAGGGTGTGCTATTGGGTAAAGCATTGTTAAATTGGTAATTAAAATGATCGTAACGCAAGGCTATATTCAGTTTTAAAGCTTTGCTAATAGTACTAATCATGTTTACATATACCGCCTGGTTATTAATTTTAGTTTGATAATTTGTCACTAAGCTATCCTTAGCTGGGTAGCTAAATTTGGTATACTTACCAATACTCGTGTCTTTAAAAATATCAATATAGTGTGCTATTAAATTTTGGTTTGATAAATCCATTACAGCACCCATAATAAATTTACTATGTAATGAAGGAATCCGAATAGATTGTTGAAGGTCTACTACAAAAGCATCAAAATGATTACTATTTTCCTGTCCTTTAAATTTGGTAGGATTGCTTGTGGAGGCAATTGCATAAGTTGGGTTTTGATCCATGGTATTATCACGATACATGAAATTCAATAAGGTATGGTTGTTACTGTTCCATGCATAGTCTAAATATTGTCTTAGTCTTAATGCATTTATTTGTCGAAACGTAAAACTTTGTAGGGAATTAAAATTGCGTTGAAAAAAGTGGATACTATCAACAGCGCCGGTCATTTGAGCAAAATAATGAACATACTGTAGCGACTGGTATCCACTAAGCTTATTGTTTAATTTAAATTCATGTTTAACACTTGCCCCTTTTTTGTCATAGTTACTATAATCAATTGGACCATGTTCCTGTGCAGCCCAACTTACACCTATATTCCAGCCCCCATAGCTAGTTGGCTTCCCAGCAAATAAGTCAATTTTTTTTAAACCTATTGTATTGAATTGACTCGTTAGTTGAATTGAGGTGGTATCGGGCGTAGCTGCAGTAATAAAATTCACCACACCTCCAATAGCTTCTGCGCCATACAATGCCGATGCCGGGCCTTTAATAACTTCAACTTGAGCAATATTGTTGGTGTTCACCTCAATTAACGCATTGTTGCTAAACAAGCCACTAGTACGAATGGGCATTCCGTCCTCCAAATACAAATAAAGTCCCTTTAAGGAAATGGGCTGTCGAATGGCCATCATGTGCTGCTCGTTGCCAATACTTGGCATATACACACCGCTAATTTTATTTAATAGAAAATCAATTCGATTCGCGTTTGTTTCATGAATAGTTTGTCTGTTCAGCACCGAAATAGCAACGGGCGCTTCCACTCTTTTTTCAACGAATTTACTTGCGGTTACCAAGACGGTATTCAATTGATTGTAACTACTGTCTTGACTCAGCCCTTGAACCGATATAAAAAGAGATAATACTAAGAATAACTTGGAGGCAAATTGCATATTTGCAAATTTAGTAGTTAATTTAGTTCTTCACTATTAAGTTGATTTAAATTCTATTCTATGAAAAAGATATTAGCTCTTATTGTTATTTTGTTTTGTTGTTTCCTCCAATTACCTGCACAGGTTAAAACAGTAAGGGAACAAGCAGTAATTGTAAATGATATATTATCGGATAGAATCAATAATCTACTCCCAGTGTTAATGAAACAACACAAAATTGACTGCTGGGTAATGATTACCAGAGAGTATAACGAAGATCCCATTGTTAAAACATTTTTACCGGCTGAATGGTTGGCTGCAAGACGAACTACAATGCTGGTATTTTATAACAATGGAATCACTGGAAAATTAGAAAAATATGCAGTGGCAAGGTATTCAGTTGGTACAGCAATTAGCGCAGCCTGGGATATAGCTAAAACACCTGATCAATGGGAGGCTTTAATGAATTTTTTACACCGATTAAATCCGCAAACAATCGCATTGAATACATCTGAGGATTTTGCACATGCCGACGGATTAGATCATACTGAGTATTCAAAATTTATGCATTATCTGCCAAAAGCAGAGCACGCTAAAGTAGTGTCAGCTCAACCTTTAGCAGTTGCGTGGTTGGAAACAAGAACAAAAAAAGAAATGGAGTACTACCCCGAACTATTAAAAATTACACATGCTATTATTAAAGAAGGGTTTAGCAATAAAGTAATTAAGATAGACACTACCACAACCACCGATTTAGAATGGTGGTTTAGACAAAAAATAAGTGATTTAGGACTGATTACTTGGTTTCATCCTTCGGTTGAAATTCAAAGAAGAGTGTCTACAACCAAATCAAGTGAACAAGATATCGTAGTGCATAGAGGTGATTTTTTACATGTTGATTTTGGCATTAGCTACTTGAGATTGAATTCAGATGTGCAAGAGCAAGCCTATATTTTATTGCCAAATGAAAAACAAATTCCTGTGGACTTAGCAACTGCATTTACAAAAACCAATAGACTACAAGATATTTTAACTCAAAATTTTGGCACAGGAAAGTCGGGTAATGAAATATTAGCAAATGCATTGATGACTGCAAAATCTGAAGGAATGCAACCAAGCATATATACACACCCTATTGGTTTTCATGGTCATGCTGCTGGTCCTACAATTGGTATGTGGGATATGCAAAATGGAGTGCCAGGATCGGGCGATTATAAAATGAATCCGAACACATGCTATTCAATTGAATTAAATGCAATGCACAATTTAAAAGAATGGGATGCACCGGTGAGAGTTGCCTTAGAGCAAAACGGATTTTACGATGGAAGCAACTTCAAATTCATTGATGGTCGACAAACTCAAATCATTGCGATTACATTTCCATAATTTAATTGAACAATATCATATAAAATAAAAACGCCCCTGCTATGCAAGGGCGCTTCTATCTTTTATATTATTTATTTAAAACCGTTCAACTAACTATACTGTAACAACACTATTTGTTGTTCCAAAAACATTGGCTGCTTGTGCTTCAGCTTGATCGTCATTTAACCAAACCTTCTTGTCAACAAAGTATTTAAATTCATGAGTGCTTTCCTTTGGTAAATTTACTTCGGCCGTAAAAATGCCTTCTTTTTTCTTAGTCATTGCTAAGCCCTTTTTCCACTCATTGTTTAAACCTAAAATATCAACTTTTTTTGCTTCAGCATTTAAAGTGAATTTTACTTTTACGTAGTCCTTTGTTTTAAAGTATTTTTTTTCAATCATAGTAGTATGTTTTCCTACTATTAATACGCTCATGAAAAAAAGGTAACCCAATTGAGAAAATATAATTAGAATACTAACAAACGATGTCTCAAATTCAACGCACACAATCGTTTGCAATTGTTAAATAGGCCCAAAAAAAATCCCTCGCTTGTCGAGGGATTTTTTTTAGTATCGAAGAAAGTATTATTTTTTTAGAAAATAATTTACAATCATATAAGTAACTGCAGCCAATATGCCACTTACTGGAATGGTTAATACCCAAGCCCATAATAAGTTGGTAGTTACACCCCATCTTACCGCACTTAAACGCTTGGTGGCCCCAACACCAATAATTGAACCAGTAATGGTATGTGTAGTGGAAACTGGAATTCCCATTTGTCCTGTGAAGAATAAAGTAAATGCGCCTGCTGTTTCGGCGGCCACCCCTTCCAATGGAGTCACTTTGGTAATTTTAGAACCCATTGTTTTTACAATCTTCCAACCACCACTCATGGTACCCAAGCCAATAGATAAATAACAGGCCACTGGGACCCATCCTGGTAGTTGACTAAAATCTTGAATTGCTCCGTTGGCAATTAAGGCGGCACCAATAATTCCCATCACTTTTTGTGCATCATTCCCACCATGTCCAATACTAAATGCAGCCGAACTAAATAGCTGTAATTTTTTAAACATATTGGCTACCGTATAAGCTGTTGGCGTTTTAATTTTTTCAACATATAAATAAATCATCATAAAAATGATAGAGGCACCAATGATACCATATACAATAATTGAATTGTCTGCCTTGTCAATTTCACCTGCAAATGATTTTTCAATATTGAATTTTTCCATTTTTGATTTCACCTTGTCTACATTCTTTGATTGAATTGTATATATAGCATTCATCGCAACAATGGCAGAATCTGCAGTAATAGTTTTCGCTAAATACAATTTTAAAGGTACTTTATAGCCTTCTGTTTTGTCTTTTGCAATATCGTATTCTGCCTTGGCTACTTTATTTTCTGTAGACTTAGCTTCGAATACTAAAAAATCATTCGAGTTGCGAACCACGTCTTTTAGTTTGCTTGCTGCAACCCCCTTTAACCAGCCACTGTCATTGGCTACTTTTGCAATTTTATCGGCACTTAAATTATCAAAGTCGCTTAAGTAAGGCTCCAAATGAGTATAGTTTTCATTTGCCTTAGCTAATTTTTCTTCATTTAATGCAAGTTTTGAAATCAAAATCGTATCAGTTGATTTTACTTTCAATTCTTCCTTAATATTTTTTATTTCCTTTTCATATTTATCTACCCCATAAAACTTTTGAACGTTTTCTTTTATTTTACTGTCTTCAAAACGGTCAAACATTAATACAGTGCCAAGTGTGGCCAGTGATATAATAGCAAGTCGCCACCAAATATTCCGCATAATCGTCACGAGCGTAATGAATATCGAAATGACAATGCCAATAATGGGTGCCAAGAAAATAAACAATATGGTTTTAATAATTGTATCTGCATCTACAATTTTAGCCCAAGAGTAGTCAATACCTTTAATCATAAGTGCGTGCGCAATTGCAGCACCCGCAAAACCACCAATTAAAGTATGAGATGAGGAAGAAGGAATACCATACCACCAGGTTAAAAGGTTCCAAAAAATGGCCGCTAATAAACCTGAAAAAATAACTGGCAAAGTGATAAAGTCCTTGTATACTGTTTTGCTAATGGAGTTGGCCACCGCATGGTCTTTGAAGATCCAAAAAGCAACCGAGTTAAACAAAGCAGCCCATAATACCGCCTGAAGTGGCGTAAGCACTTTTGTGGATACCACAGTTGCTATTGAGTTGGCAGCATCATGGAAACCATTGATATAGTCAAATATAAGCGCAAGCGCTATGATGATAATTAATAAGGTCATCTTGAATTAAATTAAGCGTACTTGATAATGATAGATTCGATTACATTTGAAACGTCTTCGATTTTATCAGTTGCAATTTCTAACACCTGATAAATTTCTCTTTTCTTAATTACTTCTTTGAAGTCGTTTTCTTGTTCGAATAATTTTTCAATACTCATATCAAATACATCATCTGCTTGATTTTCGATGCTATTCACCTTAATCATTGCTTCGGTCATTTCCTTAATGTTCTTCATATTGCGTAAGCCCATTACAGCCTTTTTAGTTTCAGCAGTACCTTGCAAAATCAATTCTGCTAATTTGTGAATACCTGTATCGTTAGGATTTACTTTGTAGAAATTAATTTTTTTAGCAGACGCATAAATATAATCAGCGATATCGTCTAATGAAGTAGCTAAGTAGTGAATATCCTCTCTGTCAAATGGAGTGATGAAGTTTCTACCTAATTCAGTAAAGATATTATGTGTTAAATCGTCGTTTTTATGTTCAAGGTTTTCAATTTGTGCCAAAATATTAGCCCTAATATCAGCATCTGGTTCGTTTACCATTTCTTTTAATTTGCCACCCATTTGTTGAACATGCTCTGCAACTTCTTCAAATAGTTGAAAAAATACTCTGTCTTTCGGTAAGAAAATCTTCATGATTGAATTGAAGTCCATAAATAGGTTTTTAATTATTAATATAGGTTGTAAAATTGCTGTTTTACCCTCTAAATATATAGGTTCTTAGATTACCAAATTGTTAACAAATACATATGATTTTGGTCCTTAAATAGGTACAATAAAGGGCACAAAAAAGGGAAGCAGTTACCTACTTCCCTTTAAATAATCCATAGCTTTCCCCCAAAAGCTATGGCAATCTCATAATTTTATCCGTAGCAATTATGTTAATGCGTTACCAAATGAGTGGCGTAATAGGTTATTTCTTATCTTTAATTAGATTTTATTATAATATAGTAAGTTACTTACCTATTAAAACAGTGTAAATCAATGAATTGTAAAAATAGACAAATTTCTAAAATTTTGCTGGTAATGGTCTTATTCATTACCAATTTTGCGATTGCACAAGGTCCAGATAGCATATATAAGGTGCCTAATAACCCCCTAATTGCACAATTAATTAGGTTGCCTGAGCTCAATGCAAGCATTATTTTGTCACAGGAAACGAAAATTATTCCTTTACAATTAACCATCTTAGCAACTAATGCCCAACAAATTTTAAAACAGGGTGCTGATTTTTATGTCCTTATCAATCAAACCGGGTTTGTTTATAAGCTAAACAGCTATGATTCAGCAACTTGTGTGTTTAAGAGAATTGATCATACTGTTAATTTGAACTATAATATCGATGCCAAGAACTTTATTTACCAAAATCAGCTCTATAGTTATGGAGGCTATGGCTTTTGGAAAACCAATGGGCATTTAAGAAAGTTCAATTTTGAGGACAGCGAATGGGATATCATTCCCTTGAATGATGAAATTATGTTGTCGAGCTATGTATGGTATTCCGAACCGGAAGGGAGGGTATATGTACCTTTTCAACAAATTGTGAATGCGGGTATTAAAGGGTCAGAAAATATAAAAGGGGTAAGATTGTTTGATAGTTATTACCTTGACTTGAATCAAAAAAAATGGGTGAAGGTCGGGCAGTTGGAGAATGATGTTCAAAAATTAGTTCAAGACAATGTTAATGTTGGATTTCTAAATTTAAATGAGGGCCTATTGCATCTTATACATGACGAAGCATATTTATTTGATTTTGTTCACAACAAAGTATTTAAATCAAAGAATGCGGATTTAAACCAGTTTTTAATTCGACGTAGTGAGTTTACAAACATGTTTGTATATGATAATTTTATTTATAGCTATAGTGTAGGTTCCAAAACTTTTAATAAGTATCCATTTAAACTTAGCGATTTAGAATTACTGCGTACTAGTATTTGGGGGAACGAGCATCAATTGTATTATTCAATATTAATTATCATTATTTGTGTAATCGTTGCTTTAACTATCATATGGCTATTTAACCGAAGCGTAAAACGTAAGCTAGAAGTGGCTCAGCTAACAATTTTAAAAACAAAAAGCATTAACCAGGCGTTTACAAGTATTGAAGTAGCATTAATTGAAATATTACTAAAAGCAACTTTAAAAAATGAAACCGTAGAAATTTTTCAAATAAATCATGTGTTGGGTATTAAAGACAAAAACCTCGGTCTTCAAAAAAAGGTAAGAAGCGATGTGATTAATGCGATAAATGACAAGTATGAATTTATAACACAATCAAAAGAAGTACTCATTGGAAGTAGAAGAAAAGAAGATGATAAAAGGTTTTTTGAATATTTTATTACTGCAACCGAAGTGAAATCCATTCAAAGAATATTAGAAAACAACTAGTTATATCTCAATTGTCATAATTGTGTCAAATTATGAGGTATTTAGCTTAAATAATTGTTCTCGTATAAGGTAAGCAATAAGAATCGAACCACCTTTGCGGTGGAATGAAAAAAGTAATTGCCTATTTATTGATATTGACACCTATCTCATTGTTTTCACAATTGAGAATGGTAAAGGATACCCTCGAAATGCAGGGGGATAGCGTAGTTGTAACGGCCAATAGGTCCGAAAGAAAGCTAAGCAATGTAACCGTTCCGGTGCAAATTGTAAATGCTAAACAAATTCAACAAACCGGTTCACTTCGATTAACAGATATTTTAAAAGAACAACCAGGACTTACTATTACAAGTGGTTTTGGGGCAGGTGTACAATTACAAGGATTAAATCCCGATTATACAATTATCCTAATAAATGGTGAACCATTAGTTGGAAGAACAGCCGGCGTATTGGACTTAAATAGAATTGCACTTGGTAATATTAAAAAAATTGAAATTGTAAAAGGGCCTTCTTCCAGCTTATATGGTAGCGAGGCGATGGCAGGTGTTATTAATATTATTACTGATGCAACCAATGCCATTCCTTTGCAAGCGTCATTAAGATATGGTACTTACCAAACGATGGACGCTGGCATTAACAATGCAATTGCAACTAAGTCTATTTTTTATCAAGGATTTTATAATTATTATAGTACAGACGGCTACAGTATAAGACCTAATAGCAGTAGCAGGGTGACAACACCGATTCAACGATTTACAGTGAATCAGCAAATTAAATTAAATCTAACAGATAATACTAATTTGGCTTTTGGTGTAAGAGCAACCGACGAACAAATTAAAAACGATATTTCAGTAAGTAATGGCGGAACAACAATTACTTCCAATGGACAGGAACACAATACCGATCAAAATTATAATGCTTCTTTAAATCATCGGTTTTCGAACAAGCTTAAAACTAGTTTTAGAGGATATTTTACAGAATATAATTCGAAGCAAGATTTAGTAACTGTTTCAGGTGCTCCCTATTATGATTTATTGAATCATAATTTTCAAAGATTCGAAAATCAAACCGACTGGAATGTAAACAAACGAATCAATTTACTATTTGGTGCAGGAACTGTTTTAGAAGGTGTGAAAAGCACCAGGTATGATAGTGAAAAAGTGAGAAAGACAAATTCGATTCAATATGGTTTTTCTCAAATGGAATGGTCTCCAATGACAAAATTAATTTTAATAGCTGGAATAAGATTTGATAAAAACGAAGCCTATGCATCGGCATTCAGTCCAAAAATTTCTACACTTTATAAAATCAATGCAAAACAAAAAATAAAATTTAGTATCGGGCAAGGATTCAAAGCGCCTGATTTTAGACAAATTTATTTAGACTTCACCAATGCTGCAGCTGGTGGGTATAGTGTATTTGGTACCGCTCAAGCACAACAAGTAATTGGTCAACTTTCAAGCTTGGGACAAATTGGCGCTTTGTATGATAACTATTATCAATTAAAAGCATTGAAGCCAGAATACTCAACAGGGATGCACTTTTCATGGGATTACGAACCAACTGATAAATCTTTTTTGAGTGTTCAATTATTTCGAAATGACATTAGTAATTTGATTCAAGTACAACAAGTGGGGGCATATATAACAGGTGCGCAAATATTTAGTTATTTAAATATTGGACGTGCATTTACTCAAGGTATTGAATTAGAGATGAAACAAAAAATAGCTAATCACCTTATGTTGAGCGGAGGATATCAATATTTAGAAACGGGAGATAAGGATCAGATTGCACAAATTAAAGCAGGAAAAGTATATACAAGAGACGCAAATGGTTATAGTCGTTTACTAACATTAAGCGATTATGTAGGTCTACCTAATAACAGTAAGCATAAAGCGCAACTTAAGGTAAACTATTACAATACAAACGGCGTCTTTGCCAATTTTAGAATTTTATATCGAGGCAAATGGGCTGTTAACAATACCAATGGTAACGAGGTATTCGATAATGGAGACGAATTTGCAAAAGGGTATATTTCATTGCATACATCAGTTGGTAAAGATTATTCCAATGGGGTTTCATTTCAATTGGGATGTGATAATATCACGAACTATATCGATCCAAGTAATTTACCCAACCTGCCAGGTAGAACATTTTTCGTAAACATCAAGTATCAATTATTAAAAAAATAACACTATGAAAAGAGGAGTAAAATCAATTGCAGCGGTTCTTATTTTATCAACAAGTATTGTAGCTTGTTCAAAGTCATCTACAACAACCGTATTGCCAATTACAGCAGTTACAGTAAAAGATATTCCAGCAGATACAGTAACTGGATTAAGTGCACAAGGTATGCCTATTACCAACGGCAAGTACACTTTTTATAGTTTAGAAAAGAATGCATTGGTTGCAAATACCGACAGTGCAAGTACTAAATGGGATATTGCATTTATGTCAACAAGAATTTTAACGAATGGTGGCACTAGTGGTGTTGGACAAGGCGGAGCATTTGTATATACTGGATTATTTGACGACTTAAAAACCATTCCAACAGATTCAGTTTTTAAAACAGACAATGCGCCAACATCTTATGCAATTACTACAGGTAGCGGAAATGGTTGGTACACTTACGATCAATTAACAAGTTTAATTACTCCATTGGCAGGAAGAGTATTGGTCATTAAAACAGCATCGGGTAAATATGCTAAAATGGAAATTACCTGTTATTACAAAGGTGGAGTTACTTTACCAGCTTCTGCAACCGATATGGAAAAATTAACAAAACAACGTTATTATACATTCCGTTTTGCTTATCAACCTAACGGAACAAAAACTTTCTAAGCTATTATTTATAAGTGTAATTCGACAAAAAAGGGACCCCAATAAGGTCCCTTTTTATTATCCATATATTTGAATCTTAAATTATCGCTCTAATTTAAAATTTGCATCCGTAGCTGGACGTGCTGGAGCATTCGCAACCTTATAACCAGTGCGATACATCCAGTCGGCCATCTTTTTTAATTTAGGATAATTAATATTTTCGGCATTATCCATAGGCGTATGGTAGTCATCATGCAACAATGAGGTATACATGATAGATGGAATACCTAAACGTGCATAAGGTAAATGGTCGCTTCTAAAATACCAACCTTCCACATGTGTAGTTTTATCGTAACTGGTATCTAATTTAAATTTAGGCCCTTCGTTATTAGCATCCAATACCATCTTAACAAGGTCCATTGAATTACGATGTGGAAACTGTGTACCTAATACAGCAGCACTGTCAATATTGTTTCTACCAATCATATCGCCATTTAAAACAGCTACAATGTTTTTAATCGACACTGTAGGATGTGATGAATAATATCTTGAACCCAATAAACCTCTCTCTTCGGCACCTTGAATTACAAATAAAATAGATCTTTTTGCAGGGTATTTAACAAAAGCACGTGCATTGGCAAGCATTGCAACATCCACACTTCCGTTGTCATCGGCACCATAATAAGTAGAGTCATTATTGATTGAATTTCTGATACCATGTGCATCTTGATGCCCACTGTATAATAAGTATTCCCCTTTTATTGTAGGATCTGTACCCATAATTTTACCTACAATATTTACAGAAGGGTAAGGGTATTTTTCAACAATTAAATTCGCTTCAACACTTGCATTGTTGGTATTCAAATCTGCTTTCGCATTTTGGTGTAACCACAATACAGGCACCGTTGTATTTACTTGTGCATTAGGCCCACTTTCAATATCGTAAGTGCCCCTTTTGAAGTTTTCATTGGCATCTTCCCAAGCTTTTTCTGCAACACCATCCGCAATTATAAATACGGCTGTTGCTCCTTTTCTAATTAAAGGCATCGCGTATTTTGCTAAAATACTGCGACTATATCTCCATGTAGGCAGGGATACATTTAAATTAATACCTTTTGAATCTGCTTCAAAAGCAACTACTTTGTTTTTTACATCAATATTGTTGGTGTCAATGGTTGTTGCATTGCCTAAATAAACAACAGTTCCATTAAAGTGGGTGTTGGCCATTTGAGCAACCGTAACATCCTTCCATAAATTTAAATTTTTACCTTGAATACGAATACTTGAATTGTCGGCGATTCGATTGCGCCACATGGTAAAAAATTGCAAGTAAGTGCCATCATCACCGGCAGGTAGTAAACCAATGGCGCGGTATTGTTCAGCCAACCACATGGATGACTTTAATTCATCTAAAGTACCTGCTGAACGGCCTTTAAAATGCGCATCGGCAAAAGTGTATAAATCTTTTTTAAGATCCGATTCTTTAATAAGTGCTAAGCCGGGAAGATTTGCTTTTTGAGCAGATGACCCCAAAACAGTGAATAGCACCACTGCAAGTAGCATTGTTTTTTTCATATTGTTAAATTGTATTTTATGCGGTAATTATTTTTTTGATTTAAAACTCCAAGTAAAAACAAACTCTGCGACTGTTTCGTTTGCCTCATTTTTTCCAATGGAATGGCAGGTCAGGGTTTTGCCTTCGCCAGTTTGAATCGCTTCATTGATAGTATCTTGAATGGCTAGTCCATCATTACAAGTGAAAAAAATATTCCCTGTTGCTTTTTTGATATAGTTCACTTCCATTTTCACAACCAACATACTTACGTTGGGTTTGCGATGATAAATATGGCCAAATGCCAATAACCCTGTGCTCATTTCAGCAGCCATGGCCTGTGCTGCAAAATACATAGAATGAAATGGATTTTTACTTCGCCAGGTATGCTTCACTTTTATGGTACAAGTATCCTGTTGAATGGATTTGAGTTTGAGTCCTACAAAAAATGCTGAAGGCAATTTTGTAGCCAAAAAGAATCCAAAGCGAATAGGTGATTGAATTTTACTTACAAAAGCATTAAAACGATTTTCCATTTGCATTTTTTACACCTTAAAAATAAGCATAAGTATTTAGAACTGACATATATCATTAAAATCGGTGAGCTTAATCATGTTGGGCTTGTTAAAATCATGCAAATTTTGCCTTTGGAATTTTAACACTCACTATAAATATAATTGTATGAAAATTTTAAAGATCACTTCGCTATTTGCTTTTATAGTAATGTTTTTTGCATACTGTACAAAAACCGACCAAGTTGTTGTATCGGCTACACCAAACACTACCGACTTAATAGCGTTAAAAACAACTACAGCCCCAACATTGGACGGTGCGATTGATGCTGCATGGGATAAGGCTCAAAAGTTAAGTATCACCATGACTGTTCCAGACCCAGGTAATAATTTGTTTGCTGGTTACAATGGTATTCAATACAAAACAACTTTAAGAGCCATGTATGACGACCAGTATGTTTATTTTTTAGCTGAGTACAATGACCCAGATAAAAGTGTAAACGTAACACCTTGGTATTTTAACCCAACAACTGCATTATGGGTTCAAGAAGGAAGTAGTCGTACTTACGATGCTAATGGAGTATTAACAAGAGAAGGATGGGGTGAAGATAAATTTGCGATGTTGTGGAATATTGATAAATCTACTCCAAAATTTGAAACACAAACATGTTATGCAAGCTGTCACGTATTTACTCCCTATTTAAATTATGCAGTAACGCCTGCTGCAATGGTTTCCAATGCAGGTAGTGGAAACCACTATACGAATGGTGCACAAGAAAAAATTGATATGTGGTGGGCACATTTGAGTAAGGATATTTTATTCGGACAAATGGATGACAACTACCAAGACTGGGCAGGTGGTCCAGGTGTAACAGGTTTAGTGGGTGGATCAGGTAATGGTCGTCATGTGGATGGTATTACTGTATCAGGTGCAAATACAACATGGCCATATGCGCCAACATATACAACTACTCCAGCACAAGGTGGATACAGTAATAAGCAAACTTTAAAATTAAATGGGACTGGTGCTTCTGTAAGTGTTCCAATGTGGGTAGTACCAGGAGAAGCTAACTATTACATTTTAGCAGCAGATACTTTAGCAGGTGGTAAAGCTAAAAAAGTAACTGGTGTAAGTGCAACTGGTGTGTTAACATATAGTGGTGGTACTATCGATCCTACAACAGGATCTGATTATTTAAGAACAGATGGTGTTACTGGCGCAACAGCACCAAAAGCCATTCCAAGTTATATAGGTTCTGCATTGCTTGGTGAAAGAGCAGATATTTCAGCAAAAGCGGTTCATACAGGAACAGGCTGGATTGTGGAGTACAAGAGAAAATTAAAAACTGCTGATGTGTTAAAACAAGACGTTGATTTTTCTAGTCTTGAGGACAAAGTATTTGGTGTTGCATTGTGGGACAGATCAAATAACCAACATGCAATTCAACCCAATTTGACAATGAAGTTTGCAAAATAATAAGCAGGTCGATTCATCGATAAAACGTAAAAGTATGTTAACGAAAAAAATAGCAATATTGACAGGCCTCTCCGCCGTAATCATGCTTGCTATTACAGGATGTTATAAGACCGAAACGATCGTTGTAAATCCAGGAAGCAGTATCACACAAACCATGAGTTTTTCCAATGATATTGTACCCATATTTACTAATAGTTGTGCGAAAGCGGGTTGTCATGCAGCAGGTGCAAAAACCCCAGACCTATCATCAGCCAACGCTTACAAAGCCTTAACTGATGGTAGCTATATTAAAGCCAACGATCCTGATAATAGTGTATTGATGTTGTGGTTAACTGGTAAAAAAAGTCCAGTCATGCCACTAGGTGCAGGTCCTGATGAAAAAATCAATGCTAAAATATATGCATGGATTAAACAAGGAGCTAAAAACAATTAAATAAATTCAAATGAAAAAAGCAATATCATATCAATCATTGATGAACTCAATTACAAAGTCATTACTATTGTTAGTGATGTTTATGGGAGCAACGCAATTGATAGCGCAAGATTCAACACAGGCTACAGCTCCTGTTGTTAAAAAGAAATCTTATGTAAAAAATACATTTGAGGGTAACTATATTATCGACAATCAAACTGTAATGGTGCCCATTAAAGGAACCTTCGAGTTTGATATCCAACATCGTTTTGGCACGATCGAAAATGGCTGGAAGGACTTAGCAGGTTTATTTGCTAGTGCAAACATGCTATTGGGATTTAGTTATGTTCCAGTGAAAGATTTACAAGTAGGATTTGGTGCAACCAACGATAGAATGCAAGTAGATGGTAATTTAAAATATGCTTTGTTTAAACAGACAAAGGATAATAAAATGCCAGTGAGTATTACTTTATTTGCAAATTCTGTGATGGACACAAGAGCAAAAAATAGTTCTTTGCCAATAGTGAATGTACAAGATAGATTTAGTTTTTTCTCACAAGTAATTATTGCGCGAAAAGTAACTGATAAATTATCTTTGCAAGTGGCTCCAAGTTTATCTTATTTCAATAATGTTGAAGGCTATTATGATGCAAATAAGGTGATACAACCTAAAACAAATAATGCGCACTTGGCAATTAGTGCTTCTGGAAGATACAAATTAACCGATGGTATGTCTATTATTGCAGGTTATGATCAACCATTAACACAACATCCAATGAACAACCCAAATCCTAATATTAGTTTAGGGTTGGATTTCAAAACAAGTGGTCATGATTTCCAAGTATTTATGGGTAACTATGGTTACATTTTACCTCAAAATAACAATGTGTACAATCATAACGATTTTACAAAAAGCCAGTTCTTAGTAGGCTTTAATATCTCAAGAATTTTTTAATTCCATGGGGTAGAACGTTTTCTTGTGTGTGTTTTGATACTTGAATTTTGAAAGGGGATTTTCCAATATTCAGATTGGTTAGTCCCCTTCTTGTTTTTGAACAAGAATAGGTTAGTGAACATTCATGAGCAAAGTCATATTTTTTGATGATGGCTATCATTGAACAACAGCGTACTAAATTTTAACCTTTGTACATCAAACAAAACGAATACAAATGAAAAATTTATCTGTTTTATCACTTATCGTTGTTTTTATTACAACAGCTAGTTTTACCTTATTTCAAAATAAACCATGGAATGTTCCTGCCGATAAAGCTAAAGTAGCCAATGCCGTTAAAACAAGCCCAGCTTCAGTAACTGCAGGTAAGGCATTATGGAATCAACACTGTGCATCATGCCATGGAAAAACAGGCTTAGGAGATGGCACTAAAGCTGCTCAATTAGAAACTGCACCTCCTGATTTTAGCAAAGCTGCATTCCAAGGTCAAACCGACGGAGCTATATTCTTTAAAACTTCAGAAGGAAGAGGAGACATGCCAAGCTTTAAAAAGAAAATCACAGATCAAGAAGATATCTGGAACTTGGTAAACTTTATGCGCAGTTTAAAGAAATAATACAATCGCAAATAATAAGCCTCGAAACGAATCGGGGCTTATTATTTTTCAATCTCATTCAATATATTTTATGAATACCGAAAACAACCTATCTAAGGAAACCAATACACGCAGGAAATTGCTTGCGGGATTGGGTGCACTTAGTTTATTCCCTATTTTAAAATTTGGTTTTTTGGCAAAAAAGAAGGACGTAATTAGTTGTGCTCCTGAATCAAAAAGTCAAACTATGAAAATGTTGACACAGGATGGCAGACTAGTGGAAGTGGATATGTCCAAAATACAAGGGGCAAAAGAAAAAATTTCCAATAAGCAATTACAAGAATGGGTTAAAAAAGAATTGTAATTAAAAAAGTATTTTAATGAAAACGAACGAAAATTCAAGAAGGGAATTCCTAGCCACTACATTACTTGCTGGTGCTGCATTAGCCGGTTGTGGAGGAAATCCATTTACACCCGATGAAGTAACTGATGTGAAGCCTTCAGGCGAGATGGTTAAATTGTTATCGGTCGACGGTGAAATTATCGAAGTAGATAAGGCATTCTTAAAGCCAGTTCCTGAAATGCCACCTGTAGCAAATACAGAAGCTAGAGTCGGTATTCCAGGGAAAAAATTTGCAATGGTAATTGATTTGTCAAGGTGTAAGAGTGTAAAAAAATGCCAGTCAGCGTGTAACCATATGCACCATATACATCCAGGGCAAAACTGGATTAAGGTTTATCCAATGCAAGAGTCTGAAAAAACTGCGCCCTATTGGCAACCCACTACTTGTATGCATTGCGACGAACCGCCTTGTGTGAAAGTTTGTCCCGTGGATGCAACCTTTAAAAGAAAAGACGGCATTGTGTTAATTGATAGTGATCGTTGTGTAGGATGTCGTTTTTGTATGGCGGCTTGTCCTTATTCATCTAGGGTATTTAACTGGGAAGAGCCACAAATTGAAAAAGAAATTGCGGACAAACCTTATTCATGTGAAACCAGTGTTCCTCAAAAGAAAGGTACGGTAGGGAAATGTGATTTTTGTCCAGACATGGTGCGCCAAGGAGGCTTACCACATTGCGTTTCAGCATGTCCAAACGGCGTATTCTTTTTTGGAGATATATTAGAAGACACCGTTACCAATGGTGCAGAAACATTTCGATTTAGTGATTTGATAAAGGATAAATCTGGTTACAGATTAATGGAAGACTTGGGTACAAAACCAAGCGTTTATTATTTACCTCCAGTAAACAGAAACTTCCCTTTTGAAAACAACGAGAAAAATGAAAAAGCGTAGGCTTTTTTCCCGCTGATGTCAGCAACATTAATGTGTTGAGATTTAAAAAAACATCGTTAACTAAAATATTATAAAGTGGAAAAGTTAGCAGAAAATAAAATTATAGAAGACCTGTTGCCACAGAAATTTGGCAAACAAGGACAAATTTGGGTAGTATGTTTATTGGCCGTTTGCGCCTTGGGTTGCTATGCCTATTGTAGACAATTATATTACGGATTAGAAGTCACCGCCTTAAGGGATTATGCTTCTTGGGGTATTTATATTTCAAATTTTGTTTTTTTTGTGGCCATTAGTTTGGTGGGGTCTTTAATTACAGCGGTACTGCGTTTGACCGATGTGCATTGGAGTACGCCCTTAACAAGAATCGCTGAAATTATTGCGGTATCAGCCATTTCATTTGCCGGCCTCATTATTATTGTGGACATGGGTCGCCCTGATCGTTTTTACAATTTGTTTACGCATGGTCGTTTACAGTCGCCGATTATTTGGGATGTAATTGTAATCACTACTTATTTATTTATTAGTTTATTATTATTGTATTTCCCTTTATTGCCAGATTTAAAAATCATGATTGGCTTTAAAGAACGCAATGGAAAATGGCTGCAAAAACTGTATGAATTTTTAGGTTCTTTTTGGAAAAACAAACCTGAACAATTTAAAATCACCGACAAGGCAATTAATATATTGTCTGTAACTATCATTCCAGTTGCATTTGCAATTCACACCGTAACCTCCTGGTTGTTTGCAACTACTTATCGCCCAGGATGGGACAGTACCAATTTTGGCGCCTACTTTATTTCAGGTGCATTTTTAGTAGGGGCTGGTGGAGTATTAATTGCAATGTATGTTTTTAGGACACATTATAAGTTGGAAAAGTATATCACCGACGATCACTTCGATAAAATGAGTAAAGTGGTTGTATTATTAGCATTAGTCTATTTGTACTTTAATATCAACGAATTTTTGGTGCCCGCTTTTAAAATGAAAAAATCAGAGGAAGAACATTTAATGGGATTGTTTACTGGTGAGTTCTCTCCTATTTTTTGGTTTGCGATTTCAGCATCCATGTTAGTGCCGATTCTTATTTTGATTTTCAAAAAAGGGCGCAAACCTAAATGGGCATTTTTTGCTGGGATATTGGTTGTGGTTGGATCTTGGTTTAAACGTTTCTTAATTGTTACACCAACCTTATTGCATCCGTTCTTACCCATGCACGATGTGCCAAAAAGTTATACGACCTATATCCCAACTTGGGAAGAATGGGCCATTGCAGGAGGATCTTTAGCAGGCGCGTTATTAGTAATTACCTTCTTTGCTAGAATATTCCCAATTATTCCTATTCATGAAACCATAATTGAAACTGACAGCCATGAGAAAGCATAAATTAATCCCCTTACTTATATTAATTATAACATTTGTGCCAAGTATTTTAATGGCACAGGCCGTTGAAAAAAACAGCTTATTGTTAACGCTAAAATATTATAACGACAATAATGTTACGCATCATTTAATGGTATTGGCAAAATCAAAAATTGATGGCAAATTTCAAACGGTACCGAATATCCCTGTAAAATTCTATATTAGTTCAGATGCCGATAAAGCAAATTTAATTGGAACGGGAAAAACGGATGATAGAGGTCAAGCTGTTATTGAGATTCCGCCAAGTGCAAAATCCGAATGGTTAAAATCTCCCAATCAAAATTTTGTGGTAGTGGGCGAAGCGACAAAAAAATTCGACGAAGGACGCGGTGAGTTAGCCATTACAAAAGCAAAAATAAAAGTAGATACAGCGGAAGGCAGAATCATTCAAGCCAAAATAGTTGCATTGGTAGATACCACATGGACACCCATTGCAGGTGTGGATGTAATTGTAGGTGTAAAAAGATTGGGCGGCATATTAAATGCCAATGAAACACAAACCTATCCTACCGATTCAAGTGGTGCTGTAACTGCTGAATTTAAAAGAGATAGTTTGCCTGGAGATCAGAAAGGAAATATTATTTTAGTAGCAAGTGTGGTGGATAATGACAATTATGGAAATTTAACAAGTGAACTAGTAGTGCCTTGGGGAACGAAATCGGTTTATATGACCAATTTTGATCACCGCAGTTTATTTGCAAGAAGAGGACATTCACCATTATGGTTAGAGCTACTTGCTTATAGTATTGTAGTTGCAGTATGGTCAGTGATTATCTTCTTATTGGTACAAATAAAAAACTTAAAAAAGTTGGGTGTTGAATAGAACAGATGTTTGATGTTTTGATAAAGAAAAGGCGCTCATTGGGCGCCTTTTTGATTGTATAGGACAAAAATTTAATGGATAAACCTTACATTTAGGAATCAAACCTAACGACTATGCCACAGGGACTTCAAACTTATGACTATTTAGTATTTGTATTGTACTTTATTATTATTGCTAGTTATGGATTTTGGATCTACAACCGAAAAAAAACAGTCCATCAAAATACGACCGACTTTTTTTTAGCCGAAGGTCAGTTAACTTGGTGGGCTATTGGAGCTTCCTTAATTGCATCTAATATTTCTGCAGAGCAATTTATAGGCATGAGTGGTAATGGTTTCAGACTGGGATTGGCTATATCGGCCTACGAGTGGCTTGCAGCCGTATCCTTGGTGATGGTAGGTATCTTTTTTATGCCAGTGTATTTAAAGAACAAAATTTATACTATGCCTCAGTTTTTAAAAACGAGGTACAATGAAACAGTGGCCATGATCATGGCTATTTTTTGGTTGTTCTTATACATTTTTGTAAACCTAACTTCAATTTTATATTTAGGATCCATCGCCATTAATAATTTAACAGGCGGCGCACACTTTCATTTAATTATGATTGGTCTTGCCTTATTTGCCTTATTCATCACATTGGGTGGAATGAAAGTGATTGGTTATACCGATGTGATACAAGTACTCGTATTAACTGTAGGCGGATTAATTACATCTTATATAGCATTAACGGTGGTGGGCGATACTTTTGGATACGGGCATAATGCCATTGCAGGATTAACACATTTAGTAAAAGCAGCACCCGATCATTTTAAAATGATTTTTGATAAGCCAGGTCCTGGAGCAACACAAAAACAAATCGACGATTATTCAAGTTTACCAGGTATGGCGATGATGGCTGCGGGCATTTGGGTAGCCAATTTAAATTATTGGGGATGTAATCAATACATAACACAAAGAGCATTGGGAGCAGATTTAAAAACTGCAAGGTCAGGTATCTTTTTTGCTTCCATGTTAAAAATATTTATGCCATTGTTAGTGGTAGTGCCAGGTATTGCAGCATACGTTTTACATGAGCATGGACAATTACAACAACAAATGTTATCGGCAGGTGTAGTGAATCAGGACAATGCCTATTCATCGGTAATTGGGTTTTTACCACTTGGCTTGAAAGGCTTATCCATGGCCGCTTTAACGGCTGCCATTGTAGCCTCTTTAGCAGGAAAAGCAAATAGTATTTCAACCATTTATTCTTTAGACATTTACAAAAAGTACATTAATAAAAATGCTTCTGATAATAAAACGGTATCAACAGGTCGTATTATGATTATCATTTCATTAATCATTGCGATTGTCATTAACTGGAACGATGCATTAGGAATTGGTGGCAAAGGTGGATTTGAATTTATACAAAAATATACAGGCTATATTTCACCGGCCATTTTCCCGGTTTTCTTATTGGGATTCTTTTGGAAAAAAACAACATCCAAAGCAGCAATTAGTGGAATTGTATTAGGATTGGTTTTAGCCATTTTGTTTGATAAGTTTTTACCAAGCATGTTAGGCAATGAAACTATTTTATACACTGCTTTAAACAACGGACATGGCGTGTATGAAATTCCTTATTTAATTCAAATGGGATGGGTGTTCTTTTTTACCACCTTATTAATTGTAGTGATTAGTTTGTTGGATGTAAAAGGACAAACACATGCTAATGCATTAGTCGAGGACAACACTAAATACAAATTAACCAATGCGCATATTGCGATGATTGTATTTGTATTGGGATTTGTTGCGGCTATGTATATTCGTTTTTGGTAATAATGATTAAGATTAAATTAGTTTAATGCGATCAACTTACCTTGTTCGGGATAAACAATTGTTAAGCCTAATTCGTTTGCACCCTTAATTTGCTGTTGAATATTTAGCTCGCAATTTGCGCAAGGTTTAATATGCGTAATAAACACTTTTGTATTTTTTAAACTACCTGCAGCTAAGTTGTTTAGCTTATTTAATTCTTGCATTAATAATTTTGGAGTAAGGTGTCCGAACAGCGCTTTATCGGGCATGCTGTTGTCAAATGAAACCTCTATCATAATAGCTTTTAGTTGACCGGCTTTCACTAGGGGCGCAACCGCAGTCCATAGTTCAGCAAGCTTGTTAGATTTTTCAACCGTATCCGCTCCTGTATCACCTAAGTATAATAAGTAGTCATTGTTATTACGTACCAAGAATGCACTACTCTCATAAGGATTTACATGGCTTAAAGAATAGGGAGTCACTTTTAATTCGGTATTGGGGATCGCAATTTCGGTTTGAGCCAATAAAGGTTGGTAAGTATATTTATTTAAAATTGGCTTTTCTCCCTCACTTGCAAAGTTGGCCCAGCTTTTCCAAGTAAAATAGTAGTTCTTTAAAACATCAATTACTGAAGGAAATGCATAAATAGGTTTTGCAATGTCATTCGGCGCATTTAATACCAGTCCAGCTAAGTGATCCAAGTGACCATGAGAAATAAAATAGGCTTTAATATATTTTTTCTGAATATCCTCGGCATTGCTAATGGGAAACAATTTATTGATGGCCGCTTTTTGTAATCCAGCATTAAGGGTACCAGCATCCAAACATATATATCCCTCTGAACCTTTTGCTGCAACCAAATACGCCGATAAATTGGATTCATCCAATCCCCCTTTTACACCCAAAGGAATAATATTAAATCCGTTATTTGAGTTTTGTGCATGAGCGGATAAACTTATTGCGCAGCATAGTGATAAGATAAAATGTTTCGCTTTCATTTGAATTATTATGAAACCAAAATTAATCGTTTTACCTTTACCATCACATGATCAAATCAATAAATACTTTATTCCTTGTGGGCATGATGTTCCTATTCCAACATGCCAATGCACAAACAACACAAGCTACCTTATTTGTGGGCCATCCTGACCGTATAAAAACCTTAGATAGTTTAATTGAAAATGCTCATACATTGGCTTTAAACAAAAACGATTATCAAATAGCGTTTCGTAATGCCATACAAGCTGGCCCTCAGTCCGATTCTTTACTAATTCAAGTGGCAGTTCATTTTTTCTCTCATTTGGCTTATGGAAAACACAGCATAGGTTTACAATATGAAGGCGTGCGTTTTAAAATGAATGCATACAATGTGCCAGCCTTGGTTAATGAATATGCTGCGCACAAATCCTTAAGCAAATTGGTTACTTATTTTTCAAATAGTGCTAAGGAAGTGAATACCATTTTAGCCACACTTAAAGGGTTAAGAGATTCAACAAAGCAGATCAATGCAAAGATTGAATTATTAACCAAAGCGGCCAATGATTATAGATGGTTAAATGCAGTTAAGCAAGAAAATCGAATCATATTGGTGAATATTCCGTCAGCGCAATTAAGAGCCTATGATCATGGAAAACAGGTGCTTAATATGAAAGTGATTGTAGGCAAATTTGCTACGCAAACCAATACACTCTCTTCACCTATCGATAAAATAACTATTAACCCTTATTGGACGGTCCCTAAAAGTATTGCCATTAAGGAAATGCTCCCTAAAATAAAAAAGAGTATTAATTATTTTGAAGAAAATCATTTGCAGTTATTAAATAGTAATTATAGAGTGATTCAACCAAGTTCAATTAATTGGGAATCTTATTCGGAAGCATATTTTCCTTTCACTATTCGACAAGGCACTGGTTGTGATAATTCATTAGGTTTATTGAAAGTAGAGTTTGACAGTCCATTTGGTATTTATTTACATGACACACCAGAGAAAGCATTGTTTGGAAATGCAAATCGTTTTTATAGCCATGGTTGTATGCGAATGGAGAAACCGATTGATATGGGAAAGTGGTTATTGCAAAATAACCCTAAAGCCTTGGATACCATCGACTTTAATAAATGCTATAAGGATCCCGCGCCAAAGTCAATACCAGTAACACTTTCAACACAAGTGATTGTTTGGTATAGTTTGGTGGATTTTGACAATAACGGGAATTTAAAATTTTATAAAAATATTTACGAAAAATAATTTCACTCCACCTCAAAAAAATATTATGGCAAATCAATTGTATACCTGCTTATGGTTTAATGGTCAAACGGCCGAAGCTGCTGAGTTTTATTGTTCTTTATTTGAACAATCTAAAATAGTAGCTAAAAATCCAATCATATCAAAATTTGAATTAGCAGGAACGCCTATTAAATTATTAAATGGTGGTGCTTTATTTTCAATTAATCCATCTATTTCTTTTTTTGTAAGATGTGAAACAAAACAAGAAGTTGAAAAACTTTGGAATGCTTTAATGGATGGAGGCAAAGCCATGATGAATTTGGATACCTATCCATGGAGTGAATATTATGGCTGGGTAGTAGACAAATATGGTATGACTTGGCAATTGTTTTTAGCTCCGTTACATGCAGGGCAACAAAAAGTAATCCCAAGTATGTTATTTACCAACGAAGTATATGGACGTGCCGAAGAAGCCATTCGTTTTTATAGTAGCGTATTTAAAGAGAGTAAAATATTTTTTACCGATCAATATAAAGAGGGAGAACCACAGCCCGCTGGTAAATTAAAATTTGGAAGCTTTGAATTAAACCATGCACAGTTTGCTGCAATGGATGGTCCAGGCAACCACGCATTTCAATTTAATGAAGGAGTTTCCATTGTTGTTGAATGTGAAGACCAAGCTGAGATTGACTATTACTGGGAACAATTAAGTGAAGGTGGACATGAAGGACAATGCGGTTGGTTAAAGGATAAGTTTGGTGTTTCATGGCAAATTGTGCCCATTGTTTTGAATCAGTTAATGGGTAATCCAGCGACTGCCGAAAAAGCAAGAAATGCCTTTATGAAGATGAAAAAATTTATTATCCAGGATTTATACTAATATCTTACTGACTGATTTTCAGTTGATTTTTTGTCTAATAGTGAATAAGAAGCTTATTTAACATTTTAAGCAAATGCATTGGCTTACCTTTGCAAGTCCTACACTATGAAGCAACTGGTAATGATATCTTTTTTAATGCTTTTGTTTTCGACGCAGTCGTATAGCAACAAATTCTTAGCGCCTACCAATGGCATTGAGGAAAAAGTAATGCACTTAACCGAAAAGCTGTCCATTAACAATGAAGCAATTCAATTAGCGGTAAAAGGATATGAGCGATTAAAAAATTTAGGTCGTATCGAAAACCTACGCTATTTAACCATTGCTGATTTTAGTAAACCTAGTAGCGAAGAGCGTTTATATGTGATTGATATGTTGTTGGAGAAAATTGTGATTCAATCCTTGGTAGCGCATGGTCGTAATTCGGGAACTTTATTTGCGAATGCATTTTCCAATAAGAATGAATCACATCAAAGTAGTTTGGGATTTTATGTAACGGGTCATCCTTATAAAGGGAAGCATGGAAGCTCCTTAGAATTAAATGGAGTAGAAGAAGGTATTAATGATCATGCAAAAAACAGAGCTATTGTAATACACGGAGCCGATTATGTAAGTCAAAATTTTATAAAGCAACAAGGCTATATAGGTAGAAGCCTTGGATGCCCTGCAGTGCCTAATGATAAAGTATTGGATATTATTGAAGCCATACAGGGTGCCTCATGCATGTTTATATATGCACCCAATAAGGACTATTTAAAAAAGTCCACTTTGGGAAACTAAAGTCCTTTTAAATAATCAAAGCTTTTCTATTTTTTATTGATTGTTCCCTTTGCGTATTTTGGAACAGGTTATTTGTTCCTTTGTCTTATAAGGGAACATATTACAGCGAAGGGATTGTGTATTCGGAGATTTTAACGGATAGATTTGCGCTATCATTTAAAAATCAAAAGAGTATGAAAAAACAATTATTTATTGCGCTGGTAGCATTATTTGCTTTATCAACAACTAGCACATTTGCACAAAAAGCAGATTTAGCTAGCAAGAACATTAAATTTTACGGCCACGTTTGGGACGTAGTGATTAATGAGGGTCGTGTAAATATTTTAGATACCGCGTATGCTGAAAATGCAGTGTTGCATACTGTGCCTGAAACAAAAGGAAAGGCAAACTGCATTGCTTACTATGCCAATTATGTAACAGGGTTTTCAAACAGAAAGTTTATCGTAAAAGAGACTTTTGCTCAAGGCAATAAGTTGGTAAAATACTGGCAGTTTAAAGGCAAGCATACAGGAGTGTTCTTTGGCATTCCAGCAACCAATAAGGATGTAGACGTAATTGGATGTACTATTGCCACTATTGTAAATGGGAAAATTACGGAAGAGCAAGACTTTTTTGATAACCTAGAGTTCTTACAACAATTAGGTATCATGACACGTTAGTCCTTGCCAGTCATTGATTTAATAAAAGCGGAAGGGGTAACTCCCTTTCGCTCTTTAAATGCATCAATAAACTTGGATCTAGATGCAAAACCAGCATTAGAAGCAATTGCTTCAATGGTTAAATTTTTCGACTCTCCCGCCTCGATCAATCTACATACATGATCAATTCTTAAATTTTTTCTCCATACGCTAAATGTCAAATCCAATTCCTTGTTAAAATAATTGGATAAAACTCTTTCAGGAATTTTTAAATCAAATGACATTTGAGAAAGTGAAAATTCTTTTTGTATATAAGGGATACCTTGTAAATACTGCTCAATACTTTTTTCAAAATCTTCAATGGTTGCTGTTTCCTTTATTTTTTTAGGAAGGTTAGATCTAATCTCATCAATGATATTGTCTTTTCCTTGCTCAACATTGTAAGACACATTACCATAAAGAATCTTAGGGAATAAGAATAAAAATATATTCTGTAAAAAGAATCCACCACCACAGATTAGGAAATAATACTTCTCTGTAAAAAATTGTGCAGCAGGTATGCCAAAAACACTATAATGAAATCCATAC